>NZ_JAKSYP010000087.1:0-2804 GCF_022829625.1 Methylobacterium sp. E-046
ACGAGCAGGCCATTGGCGATCACCAGCATGCCTTCCCGGTCCGGGCTGTTGGTGTCGACCGCAATCGGCTGAAGCTGCAGCACGAGCAGCGTCTCGACGTTGCCCCGCCCAGACATCGTCTAGCCCTCCTGGGCTCGACCGGGCCAGCTCAGATCGCGGCGATCACCCCAGCGCGTGCTGCGCAGGTGCAGGTAGTTCGGTGTGAAGCTGCAGAAGGCCTTCAGGCGCTCGACGTCGAGGATGGTCAGCACCCGCCGCTTCAGGTGGATCAGGCCGAGGGCGCGAAGCTCGCGCAGCGTCCGGTTCACGTGCACGTCGGACAGGCCCATCGTCTCGGCGATCTCGGTCTGCGTGAGCGGAAACGCGTAGCTGTTGTCGGTGACACGCCCGACCGCTTCCAAGCGCATGAGAAGCTCGCACAGAAGGTGGGAGATGCGCTGGTCCGGAGCGCGTGCTCCCATGTTGACCAGCCACTCGCGTAGGACGGCACCATCGACCAGGGAGCACCACCAGAAAGCGCGCGCGATACTCGGGTGATGGGCTGCGATGTCATCGATGGCTTGGCGCGGGATGTCCACGATTTGGCACGTCGAGATCGTGCCGATGGTGTGGTCCATCTCGTCGAGAATGAACACGTTCAGGTCGCAGAAGTCTCCCGGCACCAGCAGAGCCATGATCTGACGCTGGCCGTCCGGGAGCACCTTGTACCGGCATGCGAAGCCGTCGAGGATCAGGAGGACGTTGTCAGGCTTGTCGCCTTCCTGGATCAGATCCTGGCGAGCACCGACCTGCCGGACCTTGAGCGTCAGCCCGTTCAGGGCCGAGCGGGCTTGGTCGGAGAGCGGCTCGAAGCTCTCAAGCTTCCGCGTCAGCGCCTGCTGCATGGGGCCCACATCGCCGAGACTCGATGTCAGCTCATATGTCAGATATCCGACCAAGTCTCCATCAAATGACCGATATCTTGCGCTCTTAGGAGATTAGGCTCAAAGACAGGCGAGGCGTCGCGCGTAGGCATGTCCAGGGGCTCCCGACCGAGGGCTCTTGGGCCCCCCGCTCCAAGTGAACGGGATCATGTCGCACCCGACGCAGCATAGCTGCCTCAATCGCCTGCTTAGATCCTTGGATCCGGACGATTTCGGTCTGCTTCGCCCTCACCTCGAACTCGCGATCCTGTCGTTGGGTGATGTGCTGATCAAAGCCGATACCCCCATCACGCAAGTTGCCTTCGTCGAACGAGGCATCGTCTCGCTCGTCAGCATCGCGGCCGACGGACAGCAGGTCGAGGTCGGGCTGGTCGGCTGCGAGGGCATGGTCGGCGTGCCGATCCTGCTCGATGCCGAGCGGACGCCGGACGAGGCCCGGGTTCAGGCTATCGGGCTGGCGCAGGTCATGCCCGTGAGTGCCCTCTCCGAGGCGCTTCGGCACAGTCCGCGCCTGCACAATCACCTATTGCGGTATGCGCACATCCTCGGCGTGCAGGCCACGGCCACGGCCCTGGCCAACGGCCGCTACACTCTGGAGCCGCGTCTCGCCCGCTGGCTCCTCATGTGTCACGATCGGACCGAGGGTGACGAACTGCCGACGACGCACCGCTTTCTGTCGCTGATGCTGGGGGTCAATCGTCCGGGCCTGACGGGCGCGATCTCGGTCCTGGAGCGTTCCGGCGTGATCGGTCGGCAGCGCGGTACCCTGATCGTCCGCGATCGCGCGGCGCTGCTCGCCCTAGCCGGTCCCTCCTACGGCGCTCCCGAGGCCGAATACGAGCGCCTGATCACGGATCCGACGCCGGGTGGCCACTGAGAACCTTCTCAGTCCCACCCCAAGCTACGCGCTGCCGCGCTTGCTGCTGAGGTGCCCCTCGATCCAATCTTGAGCCGCATCCAGGTCTAAGAACAGGGGGGCGCGGGCTACCGAGGTTAGGCCGAACCCAGCTTCTAGGAACCACAAGCCCACGTCGGCACCATGCTGGTCTGAAAGCCGCACCAGGACTGCCACGAGGAAGCCATCCGCGAACACAAGCTGGCCGTCACCGTCTTCGCTGCGGGTGGCGACGCGCACTGGCTGAAGATGCAGGCTCATCCGAGGGCTCGCTTCTGCAGGTGCAGGTACGTACCGTCGAATTCAGAGGCACGGATAAGTTCGTCCCAGGCCTTAACGACCAGCGTCTGTCGGTGCAGCGTGATCAGGCCGCGACCGCGCATCTCCTTCAACACGCGGTTGATGTGAACGCCGGTCATGCCGGTGGCATCGGCGAGATCGGTTTGCGTGATCGGCAGTGGGCAGCGGTGATCCCCGGCCAAGCCGACCGCCTCCTGCTTGAGGTACAGCTCGCAGAACAGGTGGGCCAAGTGCTCGAAGGCCGGACGGCGTCCCATGGCGATCAACCACGCCCGGAAGATCGCCGCGTCGATCAGCGTGTCACGCCAGAGCGCTGCCGCGATGGCCGGATGGCGGGCCGTGAGATCGAGCAGGCTCTCGTGTGGGATGAACGCGACCGTGGCCTGGGTCATCGTCGCGAGGTTGTGGTCCATCAGCGGGATGTGCAGGCTCTGCAGATCCGGGATGTCGCCCGCGATGTGGAACGAGAAAATCTGCCGACGTCCCTCGCTCAGGAACTTGTAGCGGCAGGCCCAACCTTCCAGGATGAGGCAGCACTGCGTCGCCCGATCACCGTCGCGGACGATGTCCTGTCGCGCCGACAGGGTCCGCACCCGGACCGGCAGGCGCTCGATGGCTTGCCTCTCCTCCTCTGAGAGGCCAGCGATGCTCTCCAGCTTACGGATGAGCGGAGAGAGGGCGTGGGG
>NZ_JAKSYP010000207.1:0-639 GCF_022829625.1 Methylobacterium sp. E-046
GACATCGGCTTCGGCAAGTCGTCGTTCGTCGACCCCGCCTCCGGCTACGACCCGTTCAGCGTCAAGGACGGTGCGCTCACCATCACGGCCGTGCACGACCGCACCCAGTCGGGCTATCCCGGCAGCGACGAGTCCGGCCTGATCACCACCCAGGGCAACTTCTCCCAGAAGTACGGCTACTTCGAGATGCGGGCCGACCTGTCCGAGGCCAAGGGCGGCTGGGACGCGTTCTGGATGCAGCCGAACCAGAAGGCCCCGACCACACCCGGAGGCGACAGCAGCAGCTGGCAGGAACTCGACGTGGTCGAGCACTACGCCGGCAATGCCAGCGGCGTCTACAGCACGATCCACACCACCGATCCGTCCAACGGCATCCCGTGGCAGCAGAACCGCCAGGTCTATTCCGAGCACGACACCTCCGGCTATCACACCTACGGCGTCAAATGGGGGCCCGAGAAGCTGGATTTCTACTACGACGGCCAGCTCGCAGGCTCGCAGAATACCCCGTCCGACTACAAGAACCCGATGTACCTGATGGCCAACCTCGCCACGCAGGACGGCGCGACGGATGTCGGCCAGAACATGAAAATCGATTACATTCGGGCGTACTCGAACGACGGATCCAACCCGACCGTCGCC
>NZ_JAKSYP010000217.1:0-26807 GCF_022829625.1 Methylobacterium sp. E-046
CGGCACCGGAGGTCTTCATGCCAGCCTTCTCCGCTTGGCCAGCTGCACTCGCCCGACCAGCTCCGCCGGCCAAGCTACCCGTGGCAGAGCGGCCAACCATGCACTAACTTTACTCTTGGACCACCTTGTGGGGGCCGATCAGCTTGCCCTGGTCCGCCCTGCGGCGGAACCATTCTGGGCGTCGTCACCACCCATGCTGAGGGCCGGGAATTCCAAAACGCCGGGAGGGTTGAGTTGCTCGAATATCGCATGGGTGGGGCCGAGGATTCTGTTCTCTTACCCCCCAACCGTCAGCTTGCCCACCTTGTCGTCTTTCTTCTGAGGGCGTGCCGACAAATTTCCGACAGCTGCTTGTAGATGCAGGCCTCCCTTTCCTCCCCACCGCCCATCAATGCCGTCACAATAGCTCGTGGCATCGCCGGTGCACTAGCGCGGGAGGTCTTTCTATTCGGGGGCGACGCGACGAAGGCGACGTCGAGGACAAGCGCACATGTCAAAGTTGTGTTGGCTTCGAAGGATTGATCACGGCTGTTGCACACAAGCATAGAAGCCAATTGGGCGCGGACTTGCTCGTAGTATCGCGTGACGCCGCGAAAGCTGCCCATGCCCGCTTCTTCGGTCCTCTACCGTCCGGCTCCCGTGACGGCCCGGACCGGTGCGCCCACAAGGTCGACCGTCGATCCAACCGTATCCTTGAAGCCGCTGCCGACGTTCGAGAGGTGCTCGCCATAGCTCTCGCGGGTCTGCGGATCGACGAGGGCCACGGGCGCCGCCACCGCCAGCGCGGCGCCCGTTGCCACTGTCGAGGCCGCGCCCGCCGCCGTGCTAACGAGCTTGTCCCCGATCCCGACCTTGCCGTCCGAGATCGGCTGGCCGTCAGCGAGCCGCTTGCCCAGGAGCGCGACCACGTCCCCGGAGGCGAACTTGCCGTGGTTTAGGGCGTCATCCGACTTCACGGAGGACAGGTTGAGGACGCCGATGTTCTCGCGCGCCAGTTCCGACTTGTACGGTTCGGCGTCCGGGTCGATGGCCCCCAAGCGAACGCTGTCGCCCCAGACGAGCCGCGAGACAGCCAATGCCTGGTCGTCGCCCGACACCATCAGCGTCAGCCTTGGGTGGTCCTTGCCCATGTCGTGGAAGGCACCCCGGGCGAGGTCCATGTCTACGTCCGGCGCCGCTAGGATGACGTTCCTGATCTTTGGCGCCACGCGCCTGTCGCGGATGGCCATCTGCCGGAGGCTTTCCAAAGTGAGCCAGTTGCCCATGGAGTGGGCCAGCACGGTGATCTCGCCGACGTTCGGGTCCTTGGATAGGTCGCGCAGCAAGGTCTCCAGGCCGTTGCGGGAGAAGTTGGTGCTCTCCCGGTCGTACCCGTAGGCGAGCACCGAGCCGCGGGACGGCCAAGTGAACAGCACCGGCGCGACCTCGGCTCCAGAATCGTGCACGATCTGCGCGAACCGGAAGACGGCATCCTCGAACTTGTTGTTGAATCCGTGTACGAACACGAGGACATGGCGCTTGCCCCGCCCCCTCACAGCCCTGCCGGTCCAGGCGGCGACATTGCCGTGTTCCACCGGTTCGGCGCGTAGGGCGACGAAGTCGGTGGCGGGATTGCCAGGCAGGCGTTCAGGCCATTGCACTGTGCCGGGCTGCCGGGTGGCATCGGGCGGTATTGATACCGCCAGGTCGGTGTAGGTCACCGCCTCGCCGCGCTCGCCGGAGAACAGCACGCCGCGGTCTATGGCGGACTTGCGGGTGGTGGCGACGAGCATGTCGACGCGGGAGGCGCCGGTAACGGATGTCGCGTCGGCGATGGGGAGGAGTACGCCCGTCGGTCGGCCACCGCAGGCCCCAAGTCCCAAAAGGGTCCAAAGCCCCGCGCAGGCGGCCATGGACCGCCCGATACATCCGATACTACGAAACACCCATAACCCCTAAGCACTGGCCTAGGTGGGTGACCAACTCACACTTCCCTAGGTCGGATATGCCTACGGGACAATTGCGGCGGGGAACTGACGACAGCCAGAGAAACGGTGCCCGTGACCATTCGACGACAAGCCCTGCGATCCGGCCTCAGTTGCCGTAGGGCGAGGCGAGGACGACGCGCACCTTCTTGGCCGAAGCCGCCTGGGCGGCGGGTGCGGGGACGACGTCCACCACGGCGGCCATCCGAACCGGCTCAGGCTTCCCGGGAGCGGGTTTGACGCTTAGCGTCCCGGATGCGGATGCCGGGGCGACGATCAGCGAGGAGATGGCAAAAGCGGCGAGGACTGTCTTCACGGCGGCCGTCCAAGGCTTGACTGTTTGATCGCCCAACAACGGTCAAGCTATCGCCTTGTTCCGCCCCTATGCCGCATTGGCCGCGACGGATGTCCCACCGCCCGTCGACGAACCATCGGCCACCTTGAGGCAGGCCTCGACCGCCTCACGCAGCGACGACACGTAGGCGTCGGCCCCGACCTGCCGGCCAAGCGCGGCATCGGTCAGCACCCCCTCGCCCACGGGCCAGAGCCCGACGAGCACTGGCACGCCAGGTGCCCGCCGCTTGAGGCGTTCGAGCAGGTAGCGCAGGTGCGACGGGTTGCCGGTGATGTCGAGGTAGGAGATGCAGACCATCGCCACGCCGGACAGATCGAGGTTGCGGATGCCCTCGCGCGAGGCGGATTGGTAGGCGGTCACACGGGCCCCGAGCCCATGCTTACGCAGGAGTTGCGCCAACATCGCCGAGGAGGCTTCGTCGAGGGGGCCGCGTCCGGCAAGGCAAAGTACCGGCGCCTCGCAGCGCCACGCCTCGGGCAGCATCTCGCGTGACGGGGCCTGGCCTGGCACGGCCTCGTTCTTCGGATGCGCGCGCTCGGCGAGCGTCGGGGTGTCGTTCGGGTTGACCGTCGTGTCGGTCCCGGCCGGCTCGACGTCGGAATGGTCCTCGAAGTCCTCGACCAGGGACCTGGCCGATGCTCGGATGTTTTCTAATTGCGCCGGTGTGACCACGCCGCGCGCATAATCGTTGGCGGCGAGCTGCAGGCCCTTGAGCGCTACCTCGTCGTAGTACGAGGACAACGAGCGCTCCTTGAGCATGGCCTCGCCCAGGTCGCGCGCCTCGTCAGGGTCGCCGGCCAACATGCGCTGGTAGAAGTTCTCGACAGGGGTCAGGGGCGGCCGGTCACCGAGCAGGATATCGAGAAATTCCAGGCTGTCGACGTGGCGGCCGAGTACCACGAGGCAGACCGTGAAGGGCGTGGCCAGGATCAGGCCGATCGGACCCCAGAGGAAGCCCCAGAACAGCGTTGAGACGATGACCGCGAAGGGTGAGAGGCCGGTGGAGTGTCCGTAAAGAAGTGGCTCGATGACCTGCCCGAAGATCGGTTCGGCGATCAGGAACAGGGCGGCGGTGGCGATGACCATGCTCCAACCCGGGTCCACCGCCGCAGCCAGGGCGACGGGCAGGATGCCGGAGATGAAGGCGCCGATGTAGGGCACGAAGCGCATCAGCGCCGAGAACACGCCCCAGAGGATCGGGTTGGGCACACCTATGAACCACAGGCCAACGCCGACGATGACGCCGAACGCGGCGTTCATGCCGAGCTGGGCCAGGAAGTAGGTCCCGAGCCGACCGGCTGCGTCGTCCATCGCCACCGTCGTGCGGTGCAGGTCGC
The DNA here is from genome assembly GCF_022829625.1 of Methylobacterium sp. E-046. NCBI lineage: Bacteria > Pseudomonadati > Pseudomonadota > Alphaproteobacteria > Hyphomicrobiales > Methylobacteriaceae > Methylobacterium > Methylobacterium sp. E-046. The sequence continues at coordinate 3,657 of NZ_JAKSYP010000217.1, forward strand.
TCGACCCGAACAGACGGATCATGCGGTTTCGTAGGTCCTCCCTCTGAAGGAGCAGGAACACGACGACGACCAGCACGATGCCGACCGTTGTAAGCGGCTCGAAGATCGGACCGAGCACCTTCTCCGCAAGTGCGAGAGGCGAGATCTCTGGTTCCTGTACCCGGACGAGCTGCGCCTTCGGTGTGTCGCCCCCCGGACCGGTTGCCGCGGTGGTGCCGGCCGCGTCGGCCTTCTGGGTGGCGTCGTGGACCTGGTGGCTGAACTTGGCGATGACTCGGTTGGCATCGCCGAGCCAGCCTTGCTGCAGGCCGGCGAACTTCTTCGAGACCGTTGCCTGGTACTGCGGCAGGTTGCCGGCAAGCCCCGCCACCTGCGTGCCGAGGACCGCGCCGATGCCGCCGATCACGCCGAGCGCGAGCAGCACCGCGACGATCACGGAGGGCACGCGCCCCAACTTGATCCGCCGCAGCAGGTTGACCACCGGGGCGAGGACGAAGCTGAGGAGCACCGCCAGCACGAGGGGAATGAACACCTCGCGCCCGAAGTACAGCGCTGCGATCAGAACGACCCCCACGGCGAGCGTGAGCAGACCGCGAAGGCCCGGCACCAGAGGCGGCGGCACCTGGGCGGGTGGACGCGGGACCACGGCATCATCGTTGGGCATACGGCATCCCTAGGCACGCTCGATTAGTGCGGCGCACCGCCCCATAACGTTGCCCAGAGCGATTGGTCCCAGGAATCCCGCATCCACTTCCGGGGAACGTCCGGCGGCTGGATGGGGACACTTCCCGTCGGGCATGTTACGTTCCCGGACCTTGGCCCGACGATGTCATCGCGCGCGATGTGTCGGTCGTGCCCCGGGGGGGCGATCATGAAGGCCAAGGTCACCCCGCCCCTCGCGGCGCCCGAGGAACGAAGCCCCGCCGTCCACGATGACGGAGCACCCCGGGGACGGATCGAGGGCGGCCACGGTCGCGAGAAGGGACCGGTTGCGACCGACGCCAACCGCTCCGAACTCCGGCAACTCGTCGCCGGGATGAGCGAGGGCGTGATCCTAGTCGAGCCCGACCAACGCATCGCCTGGGCCAACGACGCTGCCTTGGCCATGCACGGTGTCGCGGCCCTGTCCGACCTCGGCAACACGGTCGACGCCTACCGGGCCCGTTTCAGCTTGCGCTACCGCAACAACCAGGCACCGGGCCGTTATCCCATCGAACGCGTCGTCGACGGCGAGACCTTCCGCGACGTGGTCGTCGAGGTCCGGCACGCCGATCGCCCGGGCGTCGACTTCGTGCATTCCCTCCGAAGCCTCGTCGTCACCGACGCCGGGGGGCGCCCGACCTTCCTTGCGCTGATCATCAAGGACATCTCGGCGCAGTTCGAGGCCGAGGAACGCTTCGAAAGCGCGTTCAACGCCAATCCGGCCCCGGCCGTGATCGTGCGCCTGTCCGACCTGCGCCTGGTCCGCGTGAACACCGGCTTCCTGGAGATCACCGGGTACACACGCGACAAGCTCGTCGGTCGCAGCGTGTACGAGGTCGATCTCCTCGCCGAGGCTCACGGCCGGGAGAGGGCGCTGGAACACCTGAACGCCGGCGAGCCGATCCCTCACCGCGAGGCACTCCTGAAGCGCCCCGATGGCGGCACGCACGCGGTCATCGTCGCGGGCCAGCCCATCGCGATGGCCGACGTCGCCTGCATGCTGTTCACTTTCGCCGACCTCGAACCGCGCCGCATTGCGGAAACAGCGTTGCGCCAGAGTGAGGAGCGCTTCGCCAAGGCATTCCGGCTCACTCCGGTCCCGACCGTGCTGACCCAGGCCTGCGACCATGAACTGACCGCGGTCAACGAGGCGTTCGTCCGGGTGTTCGGCCGAACCGGGAAGGAGACCGTCGGACGGACCGTGGCGGAGACCGGGCTATGGGTCGACGACGTAGCCCGTGAACGGTTCGAGGCGACCTTGGAGCGCGAAGGGTCCGCCCTCGGCATCGAGACCTGCGTCCGCGACGGTGGCGGGGCGTCCCTCGACTGCCTGGTCTCGGCCGAGCGCATCGTCATCAACGGCGAGGATGCGGTTCTAATGGTCCTGCAGGACATCACCGAGCGAAAACGGTCGGAGCGCGAACTGTATTCAGCCATCGAGACGGTGATGACCGACGCCTCGTGGTTCAGTCGAGGCCTTGTCGAGAAGCTTTCGGTCCTGCGCAATCCCGGCGAGGCAGGGAAGCCCGCGATGCCCGACCTTACTTCCCGCGAGCGTCAGGTATTGAACCTGATCTGCCGGGGGGACAGCGACAAGGCCATCGGCCAGGCTCTCGCCCTGTCGGGCAGCACGGTACGCAACCACGCCGCCGCCCTTTACCGTAAGATCGGCGTAAACCGCCGCACCCAGGCCGTCGTCTGGGGACGCGACCACGGCTTCCCGGCGACCTAACCGCTAGACGAAAGGCCCGGACCGGTACGTAAAACGTACGAACCGGTACGTTTCGACGATGTGCGCGAGACGGAACGCAAGCCATCTTACTCAACGGCGCGCCACGGGCGTCGATTGGGGACCGAATGGCTAAGGAACCCAAGCCCACGCTGGAACAGGTCAAGGCCTCGGTGCGTGACGCGCTGAGGAAGCTCACCGGGGACCCGGGACCGGCGACCGAGATCGAAGCGCCTAAAACGCGGAAGAAACCCTCGACAGGCCCAAAGCCGAAAACTGTTCGGGACTGAATGATGCCCAATCCATTTCCCTAGAACTCAGGTTCGGATCGAAAATAAGCCGGACTGGCGATGCTAATTGGCGGAATATCACGATCCTAGGCCACTTGTCGCGCATCGGTACTGTCCGCCGAACGGATCACAACTGGCCGGTACAACGGGGTGCCGCCGACGTGCCTCGACCCCGGCGCCCGAGAGAAGACCGAACCCCGAAATTTCCCGCGTGGCATCGGCACGGTCCGATCCCGCATGCCCGGAGCCCGCCTATGTCCCTCCTCGCCTGGACCGTGCTCGGCCTGATCGCCGGCTTCATCGGCAGCAAGATCGTCAACAACACTGGCCAGGGCCTGTTCGTCGACATCCTGCTCGGCGTCGTCGGTGCCGTCGTCGGCGGCTTCCTTTTCAATCAGTTCGGCCAGCCCGGCGTCTCCGGGGTGAACCTTTACAGCCTGCTCGTCGCCGTCGTCGGCGCCGTGATCGTGCTGTGGATCTACCACGCCCTGGCCGGCCGCCGCCGGGTCCTCTGACCCGGCGCACCCCTTCCGCCGATTCTCGGCCGAAGACCGACCCGACCACTCCCGACGAAAGTGTTTCCACGATGGCGTTGTCCCCCGATACCACCCGTCCGGCCTATGACCGCGACCTGCCGACCACCAGCCTGGCCACCCCGGCTGAGGACATGCGCACGATGGCGCTGCATTCGGTCTCCTGGGGGGCGGTGTTCGCCGGCGCGGTGATCGCGTTGGTCGCCCAGGTCATCCTGAACATGGTCGGGCTCGGCATCGGCCTCTCGACCGTCGACCCGGCCGGCAACGGCACCCCGACCGCCGGGTCGCTCTCGTCCGGTGCCGGGATCTGGTTCGTGATCTCCGGCATCCTCGCCGCTACCGCCGGCGGCTGGCTCGCCGGGCGCCTCTCGGGGAAGCCCGCCAACACCACCACCGCCTACCACGGGCTGCTCGCCTGGGCGGTTTCGACGCTGGTCGTTGTGTACCTGCTGTCCTCGGCGGTGGGCGGCATCGTCAGCGGCGCATCGAGCGCGGTGTCGAGTACGCTCGGCGGTGCCGGCAACCTGGTCGGTGGTTCAGTGAAGAATGCGGCACAGGCGGCTGCCCCGTCGCTGCCGGGCATGGACAACCCGTTCTCGAACATCGAGAGCAAGGTCCGCAACGGCACCGGCAACGATCCCGAGGCGCTCAAGAACGCCGCCGTCAGTGCCATGCGCGCCGCCGTAACCGGTGACGCCGCCCAGCAGAAGGACGCCCAGGAGAAGGCCGCGGTGGCCCTTTCCAAGGCGCAGAACATTCCGGTCGAGCAGGCCCGGACCCAGGTGGCCGACTACACCAAGCAGTTCAACGACACCGTCGCCCAGACCAAGGAACAGGCCAAGCAGGCGGCTGACACCGCCGCCCGCGTCGGCTCTCAGGGCGCGCTCTACGGTGCCCTGGCGCTGATCCTCGGTGCCCTGGCTGCCTTCTTCGCCGGCCGTGGTGCCGCCGTCGATCCGGTGCTCACCCGCGCCGCCCCCGTCGTCACGACCCAGCGTCGGGTCTGACTGTGAGCGACCCCGCCGCCATCGAGCCGCGTCTTCTCGGGGCGCAGGACAAGCCGGCGACTGAGGTCGCTCTCGGTGAGACCGTATCGCTCCCGCTGATAGAGGAGACCGCCCGCATCGACAAGCGGGCGGTGGAGACCGGGCGGGTGCGGGTCTCGACCCTGACCGAGACCATCGACCAGGTCCTGCGCGAGACCCTGCGCAGCGACATGGTCGGGGTCACCCGGGTGCCGATCAACCGGACGCTGACTGAGGGCGAGATGCCCCCGGCAGTCCGCGAGGAGAACGGGGTGACCATCATCCCGGTCCTGGAAGAGATCCTCGTCGTCGAGAAGCGCCTCTTCCTGAAGGAGGAGGTGCACGTCCGCCAAACCACGGCGGGCGAGGACGTCGAGATGCCGGTGACGCTGCGCAGGCAGCACGCCGTGATCGAACGCGTGTCCCCCGAGGGGCACGTCACGGCCCTGCCCCACGCACTGCCATCGGAGATCGAACCATGACCCAGACCATCACCGCCATGTACGACACCTACCCCGAGGCTACCGCCGCCAAGGCGAAGCTCGTTGCCCTTGGCATTCCCGAGGTTGGGGTTCGGATCCTGTCCGGCAGCGAGGTCGGCACGACGACCAGCGCCGCCACGACCCACGAGGGCGGCATGTGGGGCTCGCTGAAGGAGTTCTTCATGCCGGAGGAGGACCGCCACCTGCACGCCGAAGGACTGAACCGCGGTGGCACCATGCTGACTGCGACGGTCGAGGACAGTTACGCAGAGCGGACCTACGACATCCTGGAGGAGCACGGCTCGGTCGACATGGACGAGCGTGAGGCGTCCTGGCGCAAGGAGGGTTGGACCGGACAGGCCGCCGGCGCGCCGGTCATGGCCGCCACCCCCGTCACCTCGACGAAGACCACCGGCCTCCACGCGGCGGGCGGGACCGAGACCGTCGCGGCCCGGGGGACCGCGCAGGGCACTGACTATATCCCGGTGGTCGAGGAGCGCCTCAACGTAGGCAAGCGCATGGTCGACAGCGGTCGTGTCCGGGTCCGCTCCTACGCGGTCGAGAAGGCCGTCAGCGAGAACGTCACCCTGCACGACGAGACCGTGCACGTCGACCGCCGCGTGGTCGACCGGGCGGTGACGCCGGGGGACATGGCCCTGTTCGAGGACAAGGTCATCGAGGCCACCGAGATGCGCGAGCAGGCTGTGGTGTCGAAGGAGGCGCGCGTCGTCGGCGAGGTCGGCATCCGCAAGGAGGCGTCCGACCGCGTCGAGACCGTGACCGACAAGGTCCGTCACACCGAGGTCGAGGTCACTGACGAGCGCGGCAACGTCGAGCGCACCGGCACGGCCGGAACCACCGGGACCGCCCCGCGCAAGCCGGTCTGATCGAGGGATCGGGAGGGGTCCCGTGGCCCCTCCTTTCCGAAGAACGAACCCCAGGCAAGCATCGAGCACGGCCCCCGCCCCATGATCCGCATCACTCGCTTCCTTGTCCTTTCCTTCGTCATGGCGGCCGGCTCCGCCGGTGCCCAGGGCGACGATGCCGCCACGAACCATCTCCGGACGTTCTGCTCCGGGGACTATCTCAGCCTTTGCAACGGCATGGATCCGAAGGGGTCGGAGGTGGTGGCGTGCTTCCGCAGGAACATGGGCAAGCTCTCGCCCGGCTGCCGGACCGCCATCGACGAATACAAGGCGTCCAAGGGAACCGGTTCGAGGTCCTGAGCCGCCCGGAACCCGTACCTCGCACACCCGAACGGGAGAACGAACATGAGTGACGGCTTTCCCTCCATGACCGCCTTGCTCGGCCTGCTCGCCGTGGCCGGGTTCCAGAACAAGGACAAGATCGTCGAGATGCTCGGCGGCAGTCATTCAGCGCCTCAAGCGGGGTCCGCGGCCGCGCCCGGCCAGGCCGGCCTCGGGGGCCTGCTCGGCAACATCGGCGGTGCGCTCGGCGGGGCCGGCGTCGGCAACGTGCTCGGCGGGGGCCTGGGTCAGATGGTCGAGAGCTTCCGGCAGAACGGCCACGGCGCGGCCGCCGATTCCTGGGTGAACCACGGTCCCAACCACGAGATCGCCCCGCCCCAGCTGCGCCAGGCCATCGGTCCCGATGTCATGGACGCCCTGTCTCGGCAGACTGGGCTGTCGCACGACGAACTGCTTTCCAGGCTCTCCCGGGAGCTTCCCTCGGCGGTGGACCGCTACACCCCCGACGGCAGGCTGCCCGCCCTCTGAGGCGGCGCGCCTGAGGACACCCCGCACGCCGGTCTGGATCCGTCCCGTCCGGACGCGCCGGTCGACACGACCGTAACGAGCACCGTGACGGTGCCATCCGAGGAAAACCACCATGGCCAAGACCGCGCACGACGAGGCCGCCAAGCACCACGAGGCCGCCGCCAAGTCGCACAAGACCGCAGCAGAGCACCACGAGAAGGGCGACGAGGAGAAGGCCGCCAAGCACTCCAAGGAGGCCCACGGCCACTCCGAGAAGGCGCACGAGAGCTCGACCAAGGCCCACGGCAAGAGCGCCAAGAAGTAACGCGACCCCATGCAACCGCCGGACGCGCATCCCGCGCGTCCGGCCTCACTCAGGAGAACACCCATGGACGAGAACCGCATCACCGGTGCCGCGAAGGAGTTCGGCGGCAAGGTCCAGGGCGCCGTTGGCGACGTGACCGGCGACCGCGAGACGAAGGCCAAAGGCGCCGCCAATGAAGCCAAGGGTAACGTCGAGAACCTGTACGGGCAGGCTAAGGACGCCGTCCGAGACGTGGCCGACCAGGCCGGCGATCTTGCGCAGGGCGCGCTCAAGCAGGGCCGCGACGCCTTCCCCGACGCCGAGCGCGCCTACCGCCAGGGCGCCGACACGGTCACGAGCTACGCCAAGGAGTCCCCGCTGATGATGGCGGCGATGGCGGGCGCACTCGGCTACCTCCTCGCGATGGTCGTCCACGGTCGCCGCTAGGTCGGTCCCCCGTTCCAACACCGTCCCGCAGGTCCGGAGCAGCACCATGAACAATCCGATCCGATCTGCGGGACCATCACCCGCCGCCGACGGCCCTATGCAGGCGGCGCGCTCGCCGGCGGGCCTGGCAGACGCCGTGCGTGATCAGGCGAGCGGCTATGCCGACCGGCGCAGGACCGAGGCGGCCGGCTTCCTGTCCGAGCTCGCCAGAGCGCTGCGTTCAGGCAGCGACGAGCTTGACGGACAGGCGCGGGCGAAGCCCTTCGTCCACACGGTCGCCGACAACCTCGACGCGCTCTCGGACCACGTCGCACGCCGTGGCTTGCGCGAACTCCTTCGCGACGCCGAAGCGGTGGCGCGAGGCAACCCGCTGGCGACGGCCCTGGTGGCTGGTGCGCTGGGGTATGGCACTTTCCACCTCCTGCGGTCCGGGAACGGCGATGCGCTCAAGTCCCGTGGTGAGCCCAGGCAGCCCTGGGGCGGGTATCCGTGAGCGCCGTTCCCCCGCCGTCCGGCGGACTCCAGGGCCTGATGGCCGAGGCACTCCGCGGTGCCGGCGATGTCTTGCGGGGCGAGATCGCCCTGTTCCGGCGGGAGATGGCGGACAACCTGCGCCGCCTGATCGTCGGCCTCGCGTCGATGGCCGGCGCGGCCGTGTTCGCCGTCGTCGGTTTCCTGGCGTTGGTCGACGCCCTGATGAAGTGGCTCGCCACCGTCGTCGGCTCGGAGGCGCTCGCCGCCCTGATCGTCGGCACTGCCTTCCTCGTCATCGGCGTCGTCATGGCACTGATGGCTAAGAGCCGGTTCACGGTCGACGGGCTCATCCCGACGCGGACAGGCCGGCAGCTCCGGCAGGATGCTGTCGTCATCAAGGAGCACGTGACGCATGACGAGTGACGCAGATGGCTTGGAGCGTGAGATCGAAGCGAGCCGTGGCCGCCTGGACCGGACGCTGGACAGGCTGACCCAGCGCCTCACCCCCACCGGGATCGCAGAGGACGTGCTCGGCACCGTCCGGCGCGACGCGACAGGGGCCGGCCTCTACGACGGCGCGTTGGCGGCGGTCCGACGCAACCCGGTGCCGGTGCTGCTGATGTGCCTCGGTGCCGTGATGCTGCTCAAGGGCATGGGGCCGCGTGCGTCGACGACCTACCGCGCCGTGCGCGATCCCGACCGGTACGCCGCGGCGGCGGTCACCTCCACCCCGATGGACTCCCGCTGATGCGTCCCTACCTCGCGGAGTTCATCGGCACCTTCGTCCTGGTGTTCAGCGGCTGCGGCAGCGCCGTCCTGGCAGCCGACCACATCGGCTACGCCGGGGTCGCGCTGTCGTTCGGCTTCGTCTTGATGGCGATGATCTACGCGTTGGGTCCGATTTCGGGCTGCCATCTCAATCCCGCTGTCACGCTGGGCCTGACCCTGAGCCGGAAGTTCGATGCGGCGCGCCTGCCCGGCTACATGGCCGCCCAGGTCCTCGGCGCGGTCGTCGCCGCCTCCCTCCTCTACGTCGTCGCGCAGGGCCATCCGGGCTTCGACGTCGCCTCGGGCTTCGCCTCGAACGGCTACGACGCGCGCTCGCCGGGCCACTACAACATGACGGCGGCGTTCATCGTCGAGTTCGTGCTGACGGCGCTCCTCGTCCTGACCATCCTCGGGGCGACCGACCTGAAGGCGCCGGTGGGCTTCGCCGGGCTCGCCATCGGCGCCGCCCTGACCGTGATCCACCTCGTCTCGATCCCGGTGACCAACACCTCGGTCAACCCGGCCCGCAGCATCGGGCCGGCCCTGTTCGCCGGCTGGGACGCGGTGGGGCAGCTCTGGCTGTTCGTACTCGCCCCGCTCCTCGGTGGGGCGGCCGCGGCCGGGCTGTACTCGACGATGCGCGCCCTCGACCCCGTGGTGCAGATGCCCGTGCGGCAGGCGGTACAAGCCTTGCCGGCTGAGCTTGAGCAGCGCCTGGAGAAGGCCGGCATCAAGCCGACAGAGTTCTAGCGCCACCACCGGAGGGGTCCGCCGATGCCGACCATGCGAACGCAGATCCATGCCAGTGGCAACGACGACCGGTGGTTCCTCTGCCACGGCGACGACACGGCCGACGTGTTCGTGTTCCACGAGCCGAACGGACCGTCCGGGGGCTCGCCGTCCCGGATCGAGCTCACGGCCTTCCTCGCCTCCGGGAACGGATCGCCGGAGCACCGCGCTCTCCTGACGATGATCGGCTCCCTGGTCGAGGCGGCACATGCAAGCTCGGTCCCGCCCGTTCGCGGTGCCGAGCCGGGCGCCGCAGCTACCGAACCGACCCCGGGCGAGGCCGCCTCCTCGATCTGACCCCAAACCCTCCAAGCCCGCGAGACCGCAATGGCTATCGACTATCGCTCGGAACTGCGCCGACCCCTCCCGTTCAGCCTCGCCGTCATCGCCGCGGTGCTGCTTCTCTGGCTGGTCGTGGCCTCTATCGCCGGCGCCAGGCAACGCGGCGCCAGGGACCACCGCATCGGCGAGTTGGAGAGCCAGCGGACGGCCCTGCAGACGGACCTCGACCAGCAGCGGTCGACTGCCGGCACTTTGGCCGCGCTCCAGGCCAGGATCGCCAAGGCCCAGCAACAGGACCGGGACGCGACCCAGGCCGGCGAGCAGGCCAAGGCCAAGTCAGTCAGCCTCGTATCGGAGCGGCAGGCAGCGGAGGGCAAGGCGGCGGAGGCGAAGGCGGCATCCGAGGCGGAGGCCAGGAAGTTGGCCGACCTTCAGGCGCAGGTCACCCAGGCCGAGCAGAAGCTCGCGCCGATGAGGGAGGCTACCACCGCGGCCGAGCAGGCCGCGACGGCCCGGACGAAGGAGCTTGCAGACGTCGGGCGCCGCCTGGAGGAGACGCGCCAGCAGGAGGCCAAGCTGCGTGCCGACATCGCCGCGATGTCCCAGGAGGCGACCGCCAAGACCACCGATCTCGCCAAGGCCGAGGAGAGCCAGCAGAAGGCCCGGGAAGGTTCAGCCTCGGCCCAGAAGGAACTTGCCGACGCCAGGACCGCCACCGAGCAGGTTACGAAGCAACGGGGCGACCTTGAGCAGGCCATCGCTGGCTTCAACGCCAACAAGGACAAACTGACCGCAGAGATCGCCGGGGCCGGGCAGCACTTGCAGCAGGCCAAGGATGCACTGGCGTCGACCCAGGCCGATCTGGCCACCGCCAAGTCCGAGCGCGACCGGGTGATCTCGGAGCGCGGGCAGGCCGAACAGGCCGTCTTGAAGCTGACGGCCGACCGCGATGGCGCGAGCTCGGCGGCGGAGGCACTCCTGAAGCGGCAGGCTGACACCCAGGCGCAACTCGCCACGCTGACCGAGACGCTGGCCGGCCGAAACAAGGAGATGGCCGTCGTCGAGGATCGACTTGCGACGACGCGGCAGGAACTCGCGGCTATCCAGGCACAGCTCGCCGATACGCGGCAGAAGCTCTCGGATCAGCCCCCGCCCATGGCCGTGCCCCCCGTTCCGCCCCAGTCGCCGGCACCCGCCGTCGTACCCAAGGCGAACTGAGCCGGATCGGGATGACGACATCCATTCTGGTCCTCGCCGCCCTGGCGGCGGTCGTGCTCGCGGTCGTGCATGTCGTGACGCCGTCCTTGCGGTTCCTGGACGGCTCGCCCAGGAGCGTCTGGCTGTCGGCGGCCGGCGGGGTCGCGGTGGCCTACGTCTTCGTGCACTTCCTGCCCGAGTTGGCCAGCGGCGAGGCCAGCGTCGGCCGCATGGCCGGCGGCACGCTCGGGGGCTTCTCGGAGCGGCATGTCTACCTGATCGCGCTCGGCGGCCTGATGGCCTTCTACGGGCTGGACAGGCTGGCCAAGGTCGACCGCTCGCGCCGTGCCGGCATCCCGGTCACCGACGCCCGGGGTTCCGCCCCGACGGCCGACGTCGGCACCGGGGCCGGGGTGTTCTGGATCCACATGGGGTCCTTCGGCCTCTACAACGCACTCGTCGGCTACCTCCTCCTGCATCGCGAGACGACGGGCGTCGGCTCCCTGGCGTTCTTCACCGTGGCGATGTCCCTGCATTTCGTGGTCACCGACTACGGCTTGAACGACGACCACAAGGCGGCATACCGCAGGACCGGACGTTGGGTACTGGTCGCCGCCGTCGTCGCGGGGTTCCTCGTCGGCGCGGTGACGGTGGTGTCGGACGCGGCCATCGCCGCACTGACGGCCTTCCTCGGCGGCGGCGTGATCCTGAACGTCCTCAAGGACGAGGTGCCGAGCGAGCGGCAGAGCCGATTCTGGGCCTTCGCGCTCGGGGCCGTCGGGTACGCCGCGTTGCTGCTCACGCTTTAAGCCGGTCTTCCCCGGGCTGGGCACGGCCCATGCAGGCATCGCCGGATACCGCCGAACCGAAGAGGCGGCGAACTCCCAACCACGGGGACGAACATGAGGATCAGGGCCGGATACACCATTGGCTACGACACGTTCGGGCCGACCCCACTGATCTACCAGCTCGGCGTTCACCCCTCTCGCACCCACGACCTGCTGACCTCTGACACGATGCGGGTCGACCCGCCGGTGCCGACGCGGACCTACACGGACGGGTTCGGCAACACCTGCGTGCGGCTGCTCGCGCCGGGCGGTCGCGTCACGGTCTCGGCCGACTTCCTGATCGCCGACAACGGCGAGCCCGACGCCTACGTACCCGACGCCCGGCAGCTCGCCGTCCAGGACCTACCGGACGACGTGCTCGTCTACCTGCTGGGCTCGCGCTACTGCGACACCGACAAGCTCGCCGGCACGGCCTGGTCGCTGTTCGGCAGCGCCCCCGAGGGCTGGGGGCGGGTGCAGGCCATCGTCACCTGGGCGCACGAGCGCATCCGGTTCGACTACCAACTCGCCGACGCCACCCGCTCGGCCTTCGACGGGTACCACCAGCGGGTCGGCGTCTGCCGGGACTTCGCCCACCTCGCCGTCACCATGTGCCGGTGCATGAACATCCCGGCGCGGTACTGCACCGGCTACCTCGGCGACATCGGCGTGCCCGTGGACCCCAACCCGATGGACTTCTCGGCGTGGTTCGAGGTCTACCTCAACGGCCCGCAGGGACCTCGCTGGTACACGTTCGACGCTCGGCACGACGCCCGTCGGATCGGGCGGGTCGTCATCGCCCGCGGTCGTGACGCCACCGACGTCGCCATCTCGACGAGCTTCGGCACGGCGCTGCTCGCCCAGTTCGACGTCCACACCCTGGAGGTCGCCGACGACTTCGTGCTGCAGCCCCGGGGCTGACGTTCCCATGCCGCCGGATCGCGATACGGCCTTGGGTTCGCGAGGCATTCCGGGGTGGGCAAGCCTCGGCGGACAGGCCCCTCATCCCGTGCTATGGGACGGTTCGTTCGGAGAGGCGATCCATGACCGACACGAACGCGACCCGAGCCATCGACGTCGAGGCATCCGTCGCTCGCTGGCACCTGACCCTCGCCAGGCTCGCGGACAACGACAACGAGCCGCGGGGCATGCGGGCCGGGGCCATGGCCACGATGCTGGGCCTGCCGCTCGCCTCGACGGTTGCCGTCGCAGCCTGCCTTCGGTTCCTACTCTAGGACGTTTGCGCGGGTCACGCCGTCGGCGTTGATCGGCAGCGACCCAGGCACCTCGGCCCGGGTCGCCCCCTCGCGTGGCTCAGTCGATGATTTCGACGATGCGGCCGCTGCCGCGCTCAACCAGCACCGTGCGGCCGTTGACGACCGTGTAGCGGCTGCCGCGGGCGCCGTACTGCTCCGGGACGTCGTAGTAATTCACGCCCGCCGACGGCAGCACCGTGCCGATCCGGACGTCGCCGTCGTAGGCGTAGGAGGCGCGGCGCTCGCCGCGACGTAGGTGCGGAAGCGCGGGCGGTCGTCGACGCCGAGGATGCCGTTGACGGTGCCGGTCGCCGCGCCGATGGCGCCCCCGACGATGGCCCCGATGGGACCGCCGGCCTCGCGCCCGTCGTCGGCACCTTCCTGCGCGCCGCGCACGAGACCCTGCGCCTAGGCGACGGCCGGGAGTGCGAGGGCAAGGGCCGCCGCGGCGAGAATGAACTTGGTGTTCATGGAACCCCCCGATGCCAATCGCGGCCGGTGGATGCCGGCGCATACAATTGGTTCGATGCCGGGACGTATGTCCCGACCGCCTCGGGATACGGGCTACGATGCCGGCGGATTTGCGTCCGGATGGCCGCGGGACCATCGAATGTGCCGATCACCGTCGAGGTTGATCGACCGTTCTCTTCACGAATGGGCGATTGCCGCGATACCGCTGTGTTTTTGTGCCATGGCTCCGTGGGAACGCACCCGGAATTCCCATGGTCCATACCGGCTACGACCCCGCCCTCGTCGCGCTTTCCATCGCCGTCGCGGTGTTCGCGTCCTACACCGCGCTCGACCTCGGTGGCCGCGTCCGCGGGGCCGCGGCCCGCCTGCGCTGGGCATGGGTGGCGGCGGCCTCGCTGGCGATGGGCGGCGGCATCTGGGCGATGCACTTCGTCGGCATGCTCGCCTTCGAGATGGGCATGCCCGCCGCCTACGACCCCGGGATCACCGTGGCCTCGCTGCTGCTCGCCATAGCCGCCACCGGCGCCGCGTTCGCCTGGGTCAGCCGTGAAGGGGCGGGACGGCGCGACGTCCTGGTCGGCGGCCCCCTGATGGGTTTCGGCGTGGCCGGGATGCACTACACCGGCATGGCCGCGATGCGGGTGCCCGGCAACCTTGCCTACAGCCCGCCCATCGTCGCGGTGTCCGTCGCCATCGCGGTGACGGCCGCGACCGCCGCGCTGTGGCTGACCTTCCGGCAAAACAGCGTCTGGCAGAAGCTCGCCGCGGCCGCGGTCATGGGTCTGGCGGTCGCCGGGATGCACTACACCGGCATGGCAGCGGCGACCTTCACCGCCGAGGACGCCGGGGCACACGCCGCTCACGCCGGCGGCGTCGGCGTGGGCCAGCAGCACCTCGCCCTGTACGTCGCGGGCACGGCCTTCATGATCCTGTTCATGGCCATCGTCGCATCCTCGTTCGACCAGCAGCGGGTGCAACGCCATTTGCATGCCAGCGAGGGCCGCTTCCGGGCCGCCGCCGAGGCGGTCGGCGACATCATCTGGACCGCCGACGCGCGGGGCGCTATGACGGGCCCCCAGCCATACTGGCAGGCCTACACCGGCCAGTCCGAGGCCGAATGCCAGGGCGTGGGCTGGGCCGAGGCCGTACACCCCAACGATGTCGAGCCGACCAAGGCGGCGTGGCGTGAGGCCGTCGCGGCGAACAGGGGCTACGAACTTCGGCACCGAGTCCGGAATCAGGACGGCGAATACCGCCTGTTCGCGGTCAAGGGACGGCCGGTGCGCAATCCGGACGGGACGATCCGAGAGTGGGTCGGGGTACACGCCGACATCACCGAGCGCGAGGCACACGACACGGCGCTGGAGGCGGCCCGCGATGCCGCCGAGGAACACAGCCGCGCCAAGAGCCGGTTCCTGGCCAACATGAGCCATGAGCTCCGGACGCCGCTCTCAGCCGTGATCGGCTACTCCGAGATGCTGGAAGAGGAGGCCGAGGAGCTCGGCCAGGACAGCCTCCTCAAGGACCTCGGGAAGATCAAGTCGAACGCCCAGCACCTCCTCGGCCTGATCAACGACGTGCTCGACCTGTCGAAGGTCGAGGCCGAGAAGATGGAACTCTACCCCGAGGACATAGACGTCGCCGCCTTCGTCGCGCACGCTGCGGGCACCGTCGATTCGCTGGTCGCCAAGAAGGGCAATGTTCTCGTCTTGAACGTAGCCGATGACGTCGGCCGGGCGCGCACGGACGCGACCAAGCTGCGGCAGTGCGTGTTCAACCTGCTGTCGAACGCGGCCAAGTTCACCGAGAGCGGCACCATCACGCTGAGTGCCGCCCGCGAGATCGACGCGGTCGGCGACTGGCTCCGGTTCACGGTGCAGGACACCGGTATCGGCATGAATCCCGATCAGGTCGGGCGGCTGTTCGAGCGGTTCACCCAAGCCGACGAGAGCACCACGCGCAACTATGGCGGTACCGGCCTCGGGCTGGCTCTGAGCCGCGCCTTCGCCCAGTTGCTCGGCGGCGACATCACGGTCGACAGCGTCGAGGGCCAGGGGACGAGCTTCACCCTGCGCGTCCCGGCAGCGGCTCCCGAGCAGGTTTTCGAGGCGGCACCGGCGGTTCCCGAGAACCAGGTGACGGTGGGTGACCTCGTGCTGGTCATCGACGACGAGGCCAACCAACGCGAGCTGATGACCCGGTTCCTCGAACGCCAACGCTTTGCCGTGCGCACGGCCGGCGACGGACGAACAGGCCTCGACCTCGCAAAGTCGCTCAAGCCACGTGCGATCCTACTCGACGTGATGATGCCGGAGATGGACGGCTGGTCGGTGCTGGCCGCCCTGAAGGCCGATTCGGAGACCGCCGGCATCCCCGTGGTCATGGTGAGTTTCGTCGCCGACGCGGCCCTCAGCGCCTCCCTAGGGGCGGTCGAGGCGGTACCCAAGCCCGTCGACTGGACGCGGCTCCGCACGATCCTCGACCAGTTCCGGGCGGCCGACGGCGACGTGCTCGTGGTCGACGACGATGCCGACATGCGCCACCGCCTCCGGACGGTGCTGGAGCGCAACGGCTGGAGCGTGCGCGAGGCCGGGAACGGCTGCGAGGCGCTCGACCAGGTCCAGCACGGCGTGCCACGCCTCGTGCTGCTCGATCTGACCATGCCGGTCATGGACGGGTTCTCGTTTCTCGACCGGCTCCGGGACCTGCCCGGCTGCGCCGAGGTCCCAGTGGTGGTACTGAGTGCCCGGGACATCACGGCGGTGGAACGCGAGCGCCTGTCCGAGGCCGACCAAATCCTGCGCAAGGGCGACACCAGCCTGCAAGACATCGCCACCGAGCTGCGCAAGCTCGACAACCGTCAGACGGACGCCGGGGATGCGACCCCGACAGAGGCCTTGGCGGGAATCCCATAGGCTCCAACCCGTAGTAGGGCATGTGATCCGACCCGCACGACGGCGGAGGTGCCGATCCCTCGGCTGGTGAAGCGTCGGACGGTCGCGACGACAGGTTTGCCCGGAGGGGGATGGATGGAACACGGTTTGGCGACGGCCGTCCTCTGCATCGTGGGCGGTGGCATCGCCGCCCAGGTGCTCGCAGCGCGCCTGCGCATCCCCGCCATCGTGCTGCTGCTCGCGCTCGGGTTCCTTGTCGGACCCGTGCTCGGCTTGCTTTACCCGTCCCGCGACTTCGGGGAGAACTTGCGCCCCTTGATCGGCTTGGCGGTGGCCATCGTGGTGTTTGAGGGTGGCCTCGCGCTCGACTTCCGCGAACTCAGGGCCTCCGGCGAGGGCGTTCTCCGGCTGACCGCCTTCGCGCTGCCCATCAACTTCGTCCTCAGCACCCTCGCCGCGCACCTCATCGGCGGGATGATGTGGGGCCCCGCGTCGGTGTTCGGTGCTATCCTCGTCGTGACCGGACCGACCGTGATCCTGCCGCTGCTGCGCCACGCCCGCCTGGAGCGCCGGTCCGCCGCCTTCCTGAAGTGGGAGGCCATCGTGAACGATCCGGTCGGGGCCATCCTTACGGCGGTCGTCATCGAGATCCTGGTGGGCGTGCCGCACGGCGCGGACGAGACCCCGGCAGTCGCCCTGGCGCTCCACCTCGCCGCGGGCGTGCTGGTGGCGGGCGGCCTCGGCGTTGGCTTCGCCCTATTGGTGGCCTGGGCGTTCCGGCGGGATCTCGTCCCGGAGTCGCTCAAGACGCCGGTGCTGCTCGCGCTCGCGCTCGTGGCCTACGTCGTCCCGAACCTGCTCATGCACGAGGCCGGGCTGATCGGCGCGACCGTCTTCGGCATCGCGCTGGCGAACCGCCACGTGCCGGGCCTGGGCGAGTTGCGCCGGTTCAAGGAGGCGCTCGTCGTGCTGCTGGTGTCGTGCCTGTTCGTCGTGCTGACTGCCGACCTTGACCTCGGCGTCCTCGGCAAGCTGTCTCTGCCCATCCTCGGTCTCACCGCCGCCATCCTGTTCGCGGTCCGCCCGGCCGCCATCTGGCTCGCGACACTAGGCAGCGACCTGTCGCAGCGGGAGCGACTGTTCGTGGGCTGGATCGGCCCCCGCGGCATCGTCGCGGCCGCCGTCGCTGGCTTGGCCGGCCCCCGCCTCAGCGAGGCGGGCTACGCAGGCGGCGACCTGATCCAGCCCACCGTGTTTGCGGTCATCGTGGCCACGGTCATCCTTCACGGCTTCTCGCTGGGACCGCTGGCCCGGCGACTGGGCTTGTCTACCGCGGCCGAGACCCAACGGCTCGCCGTCGTCGGAGCGTCCCCATGGGCGAGCGACATGGTCGTCGCCCTGCATCGCGCGAGCGTGCCTGTGGTGCTGATCGACACCTATCCCGGTGCGCTCCAGGCCGCCCGTGACGCGGGGGTGCCAACGCTGCAGGCCGAGCTCCTGTCGCGGCATGCCGAGGAAGGTCTCGCCGACCACCCCCCAGACCATCTGCTCGCCGCGACCCGGGACGAGCTCTACAACGCGCTGGTGTGCACAAGGCTTGCCCCCGAGATCGGCCGCGAGCGGGTCTACCAACTCGCGCCGTCGTCGGACCACCTCCTGCATGCGGACACGGGCGTCAGCCGGGATACCCGCGGCAAGGTTCTCGGCGACGGCAAGATCGACTTCGATGCCCTGGCCGGGCGGCACGAGGCCGGCTGGCGATTCGAAGTCGCCCCCGCGAACGCGGAGGCGCAAACCGACGCGGTCGCCCTGCTGATCATCAAGACGGACGGGGCGGTCGAACTCCTCTCGGTCGACAACGAGCGTGCGTCCCCCGACGAGGGTGACCGCATGCTTGCCTTCGCCGCGCCGAATATTCCTCACCTCGACAAGGCGGAAGAACCGTCTCCGATGCACGCCTGACGAGCGCTATCCGCACGGCGTTCATGCCTGAAGGGTCCGCTCTTGGGTTGATTGGCGATTTTCGATGGCCCGCATGAAGTCGAACCTCGCTCAGTAGGTCAGCGTCGCCCGCATGCCGACGACCGTGGCGTTCTTGATCCGCCGCCCGAGCGCGTCGCGGGGGTCGGGGATATTACCGCCCGGATGGAAAACGTACTGCAGGTTCGGCTGCACCGTCACGCCCGGCGCGAGGACCGCTTGGTACGTGGCCTCGACCAGCGCCTCGAACCGCCGCCGGGGCATCGCGATGCCCGACTCCAGGATGGTGTCACGGTCGAAGCCCCGGGCCGACGGCGAGATGCGCGCGTACGACACCGCCACGCCCGCCGTATCGTTCGACCGCCCAGACAGCAGCCCACGGTAGCCGATGCCGGCGTCGAGGTAGAGGTCGATCAGGTTGCGGTCGCCCGGCGACGTCACCGCCCGCACGAATGCGCTGGCGCCCTGCCCGGCGTCGTCCGGCTCGCGGTACACGGTCTGGTCGATGATCGCGTACAGCCCATCGTTGCCCCTGAACCTGTGGGCGACCCCGCTGGTCGAGGGGTCGGCGAGCGAGCGACCGGTATCGTCGACCCGAAGCGAATCGAACCGGCCGAAATGGTGCCAGCCCCCGAGCGTCACCGTCCCGGGCTCGTCCAGGACTTGCCCGGACCCGGCCCGTTCCTCGAAGTTGTACGCGTAGGCGACCTCGGCGATGAGGAACGCCGGGTCGGACAGCCTGAAGTTCGTGCCGGTGCGGTCGCGCCGTTGCGGGTCCGGGTCGTTCCACGCCCGCGCCGGACCGGCCGAATCGCCGTCGAACAGACCGACCTGGAACGAGAGGTTCGGTGTTGGGAGGTACTTGACCCGTATCGCCGGGGCGCCGAACGGGTAGGCTGGGCCGCCGCTCGGCAGGTTGGTGCCGGCGATGGTCGGCCAGCCGAACGTCGAGTTGATGAACAGCGTGGCGGTCTGGCTCACGAGGAACTCGGTGTCGGCCGCCACCTGCCCGAGCTTGACCGCCAGTTGCCCGTCGAGAAGCTGCTGCTCGACCCAGAGCTCGTACAAGCGGGTGGACGGCAGCGCCTCCAGTTCGCTGACCACGGCGAGGTCGTTGACGGCGGTCCGGGACAGCCCGGCGCCGTTGATCTGGTAGGCCTCGACCCGGAACGCGGCGCCGTGCCAGCCGGCGAGGCGGTCGAGGTCGGCGTCGAGCTGCATGTCGAGCCGCCCGAGGACCGTCGCGGTCCGGCGTGTGCCGCCGCTGGTGTCGCCGAGGATGTCGGCGATGGCGTTGAAGCTGAGGACGACGCCGCGGTCGGACAGGAAGCGGCGCAAACCGGTCGGATCGGCCGCGTCACCGAGCACGGACTGGATCGAGGTCGTGGCCACCGCCGACGGCTTGCCCGACACCTCGGGCTGGGCGACCGAGGTGCGCGGGTCGCCGCCGGCGCCAGTGTTCGCGGACTGGGCGACCGCGGCGATGGGTGCGAGGCACAGGGACAGGGCGAGGGCGACACGGGACGCTCGCGCGTTCCTGGCGTGCCACCGCCGCGCGGGTTCGGCCGAAGGGCTGGACATCTTGCCCGCCGTTCGGAAGCGACGGGTCGCTTCGATGTCCGGTCGGATGCCCATGCCGCTCGTCGGTCGCCCTCGATTCGGCTACGAGCCGCACCATACGGGCTCAGTGCCACCGCTCAAAACGTCCGGGCGCCAATTCGGTTTTGTCAGCGCGCGGCCATCAGACAGGGCATCGATTGTACCCCTCCCATGAACCGATTGGATCGACCGGTGAAAGCTTCCACCGAAACCAAGGATACACTGGGATCGACCCGGCAGGGTGAGCCGCTCTGGGCCATGGCGTTCGACGCGGACGGGCGGGGGCGGTCCGTCCCGGCGGCGCAGGCGGCGGCCGACCTCGACGCGTTCGGCGGCGGGTTCCTGTGGATGCACTACGACCTGGATGCCGCCGATCTGACGGGACTTGCAGGTGACGGCAAGTTCGGTCCCATCCGGCTTGCTACCGCCGTGTTCGCCCCCGACGAGCACCAGCGCGTCACGGTCGAAGCCGACCACGTCGGGGGCGTCGTCGCGGACATCGCACGCCCGGGCGCGAAACCGGCCCCGGCGGGCAGACTCCATTTCGTCATGGGACCGCGCAGCCTCGTCAGCGGGCGCCGCGGACCGGCGGAGAGCCCGGACGCGACCCGTGCCGCAGTCGAGGGCGGCGATACCGTCGCCTCGCCGAGCTTGCTTCTTGAGACCCTCGTCGGGCACGCCGTCTCGGCGATGGCCACCACCGGGCGGAGGCTCTCCGACGCCCTCGACGGGATCGAGGACCACATCCTCGACGGACGGCCCCGCGACGACCGCCGCCGGCTCGGGCCGGTCCGCCGCAACGCGGTGCGCCTGCACCGCCAGATCACCGGCCTCGCCGCCGTATTCCACCGGCTGGAGGCTGACGGGGCGACGGACGACGTGCACGGACCCGCGGTCGCGGCAGCGGCGCGGCTCGCACAACGCCTCGACGCGCTCGACCGTGACATGACCCTGCAGGCGGAGCGGGCTCGGCTGCTGCAGGAGGAGGTGTCCGAGCGCATCGCCGAGGCGACCAACCGGCAGCTCTACGTCCTGTCGGTGCTGTCGGCGCTGTTCCTGCCCCCGACCTTCCTCACCGGTCTGTTCGGCATGAACGTGAAGGGATTACCCCTGGGCGACGATCCGCACGGTTTCCTCGTCGTGTGCGGTCTCAGCCTGGCGTCGGCCGTCCTGGCCTTCGCGGTTATCCGCCTGCTCGGCATCCGATCGCCCAGAGCTTGAGCAGGTTTTCCGCGACCGTTCGTACAGTCAACTGACCCTGGGGCGATTGCTCCCGCCCCTCATGTCCGAAGCGAGCGGCGGCCTGAACGCTCGCGCGCAAGGCGGGCACCGGTCAAGCGTCATCGGGTTGAAGGACGCCGTCGCCCGGCCGATGGACGCCGGGCGCGCCATCACCTGCGAGTAGCGCGGCGACGAGTTCGGCCAGGCGCGACGGGAGGTCCGCGTTCTTGGGAGGCACCATTCGCCCTGCTAGCACCCGGGCGACCTCGGCGAGGACTGGTCGGTCCTCGCCAGCATGGTGGTGATTGCAATGGATCATGGCTGCGGCCTTCGCGAACGCGCATCATCCGACGGGCGCGGCCGACGAAATGTTCGATGTGGTGGATACGAGAAGAAGAGCACCAAACGTCATTGGTTGCATTTTTTCCTGGGTTCCAATTCGTATAAGTTCCATACTCAATATGAATCGGAGCTCGCCCAAGGCGGACAGCCTCCGCTGCTGGCATCTTTCCGATTGCTTAAAGTTGGTACCGATGTCGCCTTACATGGACGGCGGGACGCGCTGTCGGATCGCCCGCCGAACCTGTGCATGAGCGGTGGAACGCATCTCCATGGGTCACAACACGACGGGTGCGGTCGCGTTGTCCCGACAGTGGACGGCGTCCCTTCGCGAGGCCTAGCAGGGAGAGAGCACAGGTGACCACCGAGACCGAACGCACGCACCTCGACATCCACGACGGGTCCAGCCGCGAGTCCTACGCCAGGCTGTTTGGGGTCAGCGAGGAGCAACTCCGCAAGGCCGTACGCCTCGTGGGCAGCCGCGTCAGCACGCTGCGTGGCCACCTCCGGCGCTGAGGCCGGGGCCGCTGACGGCTTGAGGCCGGAGGCGACGAGCGGGTTGGTCTCGGACGCCGAGCCGTCCCCGGCGTAGCACGCGTTCAGCTGGGCCATGCCGACGACGCCCTGGATGTTGCGGCGATGCCACGCCCTGTGGGATCGCGCGGATGAAACGGGACGGCGAACTCCACGGCCTGTTACCGAGGCCATGGAACACTATCGCTCGACCCTGGGCGCCGTCGCCGCCATCGGCCTCTGTCCTCGCTTCATCCCCAACTCCTCTGCACCAGGCTGATCCTCTCAATCAGCCTGGTCCAAAGCCAGCCGGTCAGGTCAACAGCAGGCTTAGGCGGCCTCAGTCCATTTTGGTATGAGGACGCCAATCGGCCGTTGCGATCGATAACGTTCGTTTTAGGCCCGCGAACCAACAAGTAGTTCCTAGAAACGAACGTTACACATCGGGCTGGTCGCAGGCACGCGATCACGGCTAAATACCTGTAATTTCGATTTTTGCTGGATGCCGGTTTCGGGACGGATAGTCCAGGAGGCCTGCCTACGTCTCGCCGACGTGTCGGGTCCAAGGCGGCCACGCTCACGCAGCGGCCATTCACAAACGGCCTTGCCCCTAATCTCCGAGCCGGCGTGCCCCGCGGGATCGCATCGCCCCTAGAACGTAACGGTCGTTCGTAAATATGATCTCGTGACGGAACACGTCCATGCCGTTCCTTCAGTCCCCTTCGGACCGAACATCCATGATCGCCCAGCCTCGATTGCGCCGCTCTGGGACCATCAAGGTTCGGTTCGGCGTGCGAGGCCCCTGCCGCCGAACGACCTCCTGCCTCGCAATATCCGGGATTCGGCCAGGATCAACGATCGCCGGACCGCCCGGGGACTGAGATGGCGGCAGTCATCCTCAGGGCGGTCCGGCATCCCGAGCATGAGTCGAGACGAGTCGATGCTCATCGGATGATCGTAAGAGGACCAGGTCCAATTGCATTGCCGACCGCCCCCCGAAGACGATCTCGACTGTTCCATCCCGGGGCCTTGCGTGCCGTGGCTCGTGCCGGGCAAGGCCCTGCCCGTTCGGTATGGACGCGATCCGGCATGGCCGCCCCGATCTCCGAGCACTCCATCGACGGTCGACCGACGCCCGCGCGGCAAGCCCCGTCGTTCCGGGACGCCCCGGATGTGATTAGGCGTGGAATAAGGACCCCGTTTTCGGGGTGATCGGCGTCCAAACGGGACCCCCAGGACAAGTCATCCACACTGCCTTCCGGCTCGAACGGGAGGCTTGCGCGGGATGTTGGTCGTGGAGACGGTCGCAAA
>NZ_JAKSYP010000226.1:0-29689 GCF_022829625.1 Methylobacterium sp. E-046
GCCGGTGGAGAGGATCGAACTCCCGACCTTCGGTTTACAAAACCGCTGCACTACCGCTGTGCTACACCGGCAGGCGCTCTGAAACCATTGAAGAAATTGGCGGTTTCGGCGCTTCGAGGAGCTTTTGACTACGTTTGGGGGGATAACTTGGTGACCCCGATGTGTGATCGTTTTGTGTGAGTGTCAATCCAGCTCCAAGGTTGAGTAGCCGGATCCATCTCGGAAGTGGCAGCTTTCGCTCCGGGTCCCTCGAATGGAAATATGCTCCGTAGATGAACTGGTGGCGCATCGGGTTCGGCTTTCCTGACTGCTACGGCAGCCAGGTGGATAGTTCGGCCCTTGAACCTCCGCCGAGCTTGGCCGTTTAATGCTCAGACGAGACGTTGATCGCTTCACCGTCATTGTCCGGCTCGGTGGTGTGGGAGGGGGAGCTTTGCTTGCCTACGCTGCCGAGCTTCTTCCTGCCAACGACCCCACCCCCAGAGCCGTTGTTGTGGTAGCGGTTGAGCCGAAGAAAAGCGTGTAAACACGGCTCGGCTAACAGTGCTTGGCTATGACTTCGAGAACACCGATGTTCGCTAAAATTTCTAGCTGCCGAATTCTATGATTGCGGGACGAAGCGCAAATGAGAGCAGCCTCCGCCAAATGCCGTTGGCCTACAAGCGCGAACGCGATCGCTGCAGCTTCTGTCGCGAGAACAGCGTGCGAATCTGCTTTCCGCATCAGGGCTGAAATTTGATCGGACGCCAATACGTTCATGAACTGACCCTCGAAAGTCAGCACATAAACACTCGAAGCAAGGAAAAGGTTCGAGACAATCTTAAGGATTGCCGTGATTACGATTTAGGCAAATACTTTTCGCGCGATAGCGGCTTCGTATCGTTCGGCCTGCAGGCGAGTCAGGCCAGTGACCAGCGCGTGCGTGCCCCGATAGACGGTCCAGGTGCCGTCGTGCGTCGGCAAAATCCGAATCATGGTGGCTCCGTAGTCGAACTACGTAGGAGCTTAACCATTCGTTAAAGATTAGCAACAGCCGGCTTGTGAGCCCTGTGGCGTCCTCATGACTGTTGAGGGCGCGGTCGTGGGATTTGGATTGTGACCAACTTCCCGCTGACCGGGTCAGGATGGTCAAAGCGATACCCCGGCGATCCGATGATGCCGAGCAGCCCGCTGGCTCGCGCGGGCATTGTGGAGACGGCGCATATGCTCCTGATGCGCCTCAGCCTCATGCTGAGAATGGGTTGGCTTGGCGACGAGTGACGAAGCCGCCGAGTTGGTCTCGCGCTGCGCATTCACCTGTTTCATGGCCTACCCCTTTCTTGATACTTAGGTATCGAGCTTAACCATTCGTTAACCAATTGCAACTCTGGGGCGACGACGCGCTGTTTTGAACCGTGATTCGGCTCGGTGGACTGTGAAAAGAAGCGGGCGGAAAATGTAAAGAACGCAACCAAGGCAACCCCTTACCACGTATCCCCAACGGCCCTGGCTCGGTGATTTATCGATCTAATGCCTTCGACGCCTCAGCGCGAGTCTGCCGTGTTAAAGCGGATCCCCCGTGCCGGTGTCTCCTACAACTCTTCCCGATCTTTCGATTTGGCCGTTCAAGGAACCGTCGCCTGAGGAGTTCGCTGGTCGGCTAGATCAAAGGGCAATAGGCTAAACGAGAGCCACCCGATTGGTATGAGCAGCCTCATGACCCAGGACGAGGCAGATGGTGAGGATTGGCGCTCCGTCAGCACCCGACCGCCTGACGCGGAAACGATCAGAGCCGCACAAGAACGGGCTCGCAAGCCTGGCCGTGGACGCTCGGCTGAGCACCCTGCGCAGATACCCGCTAAGGGATGGCGGGACATTCTCACGCGTGTCTTCTGGGCTGTTCCTCAGGACAGGGTCCTCTCGACAGCCGGTGGTGTCGCCTTCTTCGCCCTACTATCGACGTTTCCTGGCATCGCCACGATCGTATCGCTCTACAGCCTGTTTGCAGATCCAGTAGTCATAGGCGAGCACTTGAGCGCGCTTCAAGGCGTCTTGCCGAGCGGGGTCCTGGATCTAATCGCGGACCAACTCCAGCACGTTGCTAAACAGGGTGCGGGGAAACTCGGCACGGCGTCGCTGCTAAGCTTTTTAATCGCCTTCTGGAGTGCGAATTCGGGTGTGGCTGCGCTCTTCGATGCTCTCAACGTGATCTACCGTGAACGAGAGAAACGCGACCTGATGCGGGTCTACCTGACGACCTTTCTCTTCACGCTGGGCGGAGCCATTGTAACGGTCGCGGCGATCGCCACGGTCGTCGGCCTGCCGTATCTCCTAAACCAGCTTGGCTTCGGGACAGGAACTGACACCCTGTTGCGGGTTCTGCGTTGGCCCGTCATGCTCGTCGTCGTGAGCCTGGGCTTGTCGCTGGTATACCGCTATGGCCCAAGTCGTCGGACCGCCAAGTGGAGATGGGTCAGCTATGGGAGCACCCTCGCAGCCTTGGGCTGGGTTGGCACTTCGACCGTGTTCTCGCTCTACGTGGCTACCTTCGACTCCTACAATCGCATTTACGGGTCACTCGGAGCGGGCATCGGCTTCATGACCTGGATCTGGCTCTCGGTCGTGATCGTCCTGCTTGGTGCCGAGCTAAACTCCGAGATGGAACGGCAGACGGCGCGGGACAGCACCGTCGGTCAGCCTAAGCCGTTGGGATCTCGGAAGGCGTTTGCTGCTGACACGGTTGGGCCGCCGTAGCTCCGCCCACAAGGCGTTCGCCGCAGATACGGTCGGTCCAACGTAGCTCCGCCCACAAAGTCCGCGGCCTATCCCAGCGGGCCTGACACGGCGGAAGGGACTGGCGAAAGCCTTCCGTCTCTGTGGGTGAGGATTGGGTATTGGCAGGCGGCCATCGCTGCCAGATAGGTGCGCCTGAACGCCGGTCCCGAAGCAATTCATCCTGCTATAGGTCGTGGAACCATGCCGCAAGACGATAAATAGAAAGATTATAGATATAAAGCGCAGGTGTGTGCCGATGCAGTGCTCGCGCTCGACTGCAGGGCCATTGGTAACCTACTGAAACTTTTTAGTTTTTTCTATCACCAAACATGATTTGACTTACGTGCCCGGCAACTTATAACTTGCTGCAGTTATAATATATTTAGTAAAACTTGAGGGCGCATACTAATTGGAAACAAGAAATTGGAAAATCAGCTTATAACACTGGATGATTTCGAAGAATACTTCGTAGAAGAGCAGCGAGATTACATCTTAGGTTTCAACTACAATGTTAGCGAGAGCTTAACTGAGCGGCTTGGGCTGCCGAAAGACAAGCATGGTGCATTGTTGTCCATCATAGCTGAATTGCTCGTCGCTCACGAACAAGGAAAGGCAGTCTCCTACTCACGTAGAAAGGTCTTCTACTGCGGCTTGAAGCGTTATTGTGGTGGCGGTTACACCTACGCACGAGTCCTGAAGTGGGTGTCTTGGCTTGAGGAAGCTGGATACATTTACAATCGGATTGCACCACCCCGCCCGCCGCACGAAGGCGAGCGAGGAACACAGTCGACAATGCGAGCAACTCCCAAACTTCTCGAAGCTTGTAGGGGCTTGCTCCTAACTGCCGTTCGTCGAGAATGTCTTTGTCTTAACGGCCCCGACCGGAAAAAGCTAGACTACAACGAAACTGAAGAAACCATTGCCATGCGTCGAGAGGTAGAGGAAATCAATAGCCACTTACGCGATGTGCAATTCGACGTGCGGTTAGATGGAGTCGGCAAAACCGAGCGACACATTTGCATTCCCCATAGGTCGAGCAGAACGAATGAGCCGATGCAGCTTTACATCCCCCATCTTGAACCGAGCATTCGGCGTGTTTTCTGTCGAGCGTCTTTTGACTGCGGGGGGCGTCTATTTGGTCCTTGGCAGAATATACCCAAAAGGCAACGGCAATTTATGACCATCAATGGCGAACTAACTGTGGAGCCGGATTATCCCTCTCTTCACGCAAGATTGGCTTATGCATTGTCCGGATGTCCCCTCCGTATAAATGATGACCCTTACGATGTCGGAGGGGGATTCGACAGAGAACAGGGAAAATACGCTCTGCTGATAAGTTTCAACGCTCGAAACGAGCGTAGTGCGGTCTATTCCATCGCCGCGAAACTTTCGCTTACTTATGCTGATGCAGCAAATTTGTATCAACAGGTCGTCGTCCACAACTGGCCAATAAATCAGTTCTTGTCGAAAGATAAGGGTGTTGTGCTACAGAAAATTGATAGCGATATCGCAATAAAAGTGATGCAAGCTTGTCAGCGTGACGGCATACCTGTGTTGCCAGTGCATGACTCGTTTATCGTGCCGCAACGCGCAGAGAGCTTGACCAGGGAGCATATGGACCGAGCTTGGTCGTGGGCCGTCGACCATAGCCCCTACTAAATTTAGTTTTCTGTTTATCTCTCAAAAAAGGTTCCACAGATGGAGGTAAGGGGGAGGACTACAAAGCCGTCCCAACGGTCTTTGTTTATCTACCTCCCCCTCACCCGATAGATACTAATCTGTCGGTATTATGCCACTTTCTTGCTATCTAAGTGTGTTGTTGCGGTATAGATGTTTATGATTGGGAGATTTATAACATAGATAGGTTCATTAGGAATAGCATATTCCCTGACGTTTGGAGACTTTGATTAGTCCCTCATTAGAGTTTGATTCCGGCGACTAGGGCGCCGATTAGCCTTCCTATTTTGACCAATTGCTTGGAACCCGCTGTCCTGCAGACAGCGCCCGCAAGGATGGTTGTATCCAATAATTTTTAGGTATTTAGATGTATTATCGAACAGTCACAGCATCCCGTGCTCTGAACCGACTTCCTCGATGGGCCAAATCAAATGGCAAATGGACTATGTCAATCCAGCCTGGCAAGACAGTGCGTCAGCTTATTTTGAAAGAGACAGATTTTTACCTGGACAACTGTATCAATTCGTCAAATACAAAATTGATTGGCCTTTGTAAGTCCCTGGAAGTCAAGTTCGACAATCGACCCTTTATGGTCGGCTGCGGCTGCGGCAATCGAGCCACTTGCTATGAAATCACGAGTAACGCTCCAACTCCTACGTTTCTATGCAGCGGCTGTGGTCAGCAGGCAAAACAAGCGGTTGGATACAGCGGGACGATTTGCACTCGTTATGCCGATTTATTCATTGCCTTTCCTGGCGCGACCCCAAAGGACCGAGCGTTACGGAACGAAACGCTGAAATACATCAGAGAAGCAAAGGGATTTAGGAAATACGTTACGGCTAGAAAGGCGAAAAAATTTATTCCCTGACTAGAACAAGGCCGATTTCGACGTTAGGCGGTTTGGAAGCCAGGCACTTCCTTGGCTCCGCTGACCTGAAAGCCTTGCTTGGCAGTGATGGTCATTCCGCAGCTAACGCCAACCTTACTTCACTAACTGGGGCTGCGTCATCGGGTGCTCTCGAACGTTCATCGAGTTGGCGCCGATACCAGAGGGCGTAGAGGGCCGGAAAGAAAAGCAGCGTCAGAAACGTAGCTACAAACAGGCCGCCCATGATGGTGAGGGCCATCGGTCCCCAGAAGGCGCTCCGCGTCAGCGGAATCATCGCCAAAACCGCGGCAAGGGCAGTCAGCACTACGGGCCGGGCTCGCCGTACGGTCGCCTCAACGATCGCTTCACGTAGGGTATGCCGTCCCGACTTTCGGTCAGTCTCTATCTGGTCGACCAGGATCACCGAGTTGCGCATGATCATACCGGCCAGGGCGATCAGCCCGAGCAGGGCCACGAACCCGAATGGCTTACCGGACAGGTTTAGCGAGAGCGACGCGCCGATCAGCCCTAGCGGTGCGGTCAGAAACACGAGGGATAGTCGGGCGAAGCTCTGAAGCTGGATCATGAGCAGCGACAGCATCGCTAGCACCATGACGGGGAAGAGGGCGAACAGCGAAGCGTTGCCCTTGTCGGCTTCCTCAACGGCACCGCCGATCTCGAGGCGGTAGGCTGGTCCCAAACTGTCACGGATCGGTTTCAGCAAAGGCCAGATCGCATTGGTCACGTCAGGCGGTTGGACCCCATCGACGACGTCCGTGCGCACCGTGATGGCCATATCGCGGTTGCGTCGCCATAGGATCGGTTCCTCGTCCACGTATTCAAGCCGGGCGACTTGAGCCACGGGAACGGCCACGCCGTTGCGAGACACCACCGTCAGATCGGATAGGCGCCCTAGCGAAAGGCGCTCAGACTGCGTTGCACGAGCGACGATCCCGACCTGCTCGATGCCCTCACGCATCGTGGTGACCGTGACCCCGGAAATCAGGGTTTGCAGGGACTGGCTGATGTCCTGGACGTTGAGGCCGAGAGCCCGAGCCCTCTCCTGATTGACCACCAGGCGGATCGTCGGTGAAAGTTCGTTCCAGTCGAGTTGCGGTTCGACAACCTTGTCGTTGCGGCGGACGACGTCCCGCACTCGGTAGGCGATCGCTCGGACCTTGGCTGGATCCGGTCCGACCACGCGGAACTGCACCGGGAAGCCCACGGGGGGACCGAAGTTGAAGCGGTCAACGCGAACACGCGCTGCACTCAAGGCGCCTTGTGCGACCACTTTCTCGATGCGGGCCTTCACCCGTTCGCGAGCTTCCGTGTCTCGGGCGACGATGACGATTTCGGCGAAAGCCTCGTTGGGCAATTCCGGATTGAGTCCCAGCCAGAAGCGTGGGCTCCCACGGCCCACATAGGCAGTGTAGGTGTCGATATCCGGATCGTCGTGACCAATCAGCCCTTCTGCCTGCTCCACGGTCTTCAGCGTCGCGCCAATGGCACTTCCTTGCGGCATGCGGACCTGAAGGAACAGCTCCGGTCGTTCCGAGAGCGGGAAGAACTGCTGCTGCACGTGACCGAATCCGACGATGGCAGCCACGAACACGGCGAGCGTAGCCAGCGCCGTTGTCCCTCGAAAGCGCACACACCAACCTACGACCCGCCTAAGCCCCCGGTAGAGCCAGGTATCGTAGACCGCATCGCCACGGGCATCGTCAGCGTTACCATCGTGCTTGACCAAGTCTCGCGGCAATAGGAGCACGCCGAGGTAGGGCGTGACGATCACGGCTACGAACCAAGATGCGATGAGCGCGAGCGCAACCACCCAGAAAATGCCACCGGCATATTCTCCGACGGCCGAGTTTGCGAAGCCGACGGGCAGGAACCCAGCAACTGTGACCAGCGTCCCGGTGAGCATCGGAAGGGAGGTCGAGTCCCAGGCGAAGGCGGCCGCCCTCATTCGGTCCCAACCCTGCTCGATCTTCACCACCATCGTCTCGACGGCGATGATGGCGTCATCCACCAGTAGGCCGAGTGCTATGATAAGGGCGCCAAGCGTGATCCGGTGAAGCTCGATCCCGAGCGCCTGCATGACGATGAATGTCAGTGCTAGGACCAAGGGCACAGAGAGCGCCACGACGACGCCGGTTCGCCAACCCAGCGAGAGGAAGGTGACCCCGAGCACGATGACGAGAGCTTCGACGAACGACCGCTCGAACTCGAACATCGCCTCATCCACGACCTGAGGCTGGTTCGCGATACGGCTGAGCACGAAGCCTTGCGGTACAGCCTCCATGAAGCCGTCCTTGGCCGCCTCAACCCCGGAGCCGAAAGCCTGGATGTTGAAGCCCTTGGCCATCACGACGCCGATGCCCAGAGCGAGGTGACCCTCCTGGCGGACGAGGTTGTCCGGAGGATCGACAGTGCCACGAGTGATCGTAGCGAGGTCACCGAGCCGAACGATGCGCCCGTCGGCCTCTACGGGTGTCTCAGCGACAGCCTGGACCCCATTGAGTGCCCCTGTAACCCGCAGGGGGATGCGCTGGGCCGATGTCTCTATGGTGCCAGCAGGCGTTATGGCATTCTGACGACTCACGGCGTCGAACAGAACCTGCGGAGCGATGCCTAGGGTTGCCAGCTTGGCGTGGCTGAACTCGACGAAGATGCGCTGGTCCTGAACCCCGTAAAGGTTGACCTTGACCACGCCCTCGACCTTCAACAGGCGCTGTCGTAGCCCATCCGCGACAAGTTTAAGCTGCGCATAATCGGCGCCGTCGCCGGTGAGCATGTAGAGCAGCGAATCGACATCCCCGTACTCGTCATCGACGGACGGTCCGATGACCCCGGCGGGCAACTCGCCGCGGACGTCGTCGAGCTTCTTTCGGATCTGATAGAACAGAGCCGGGACCTGCGCGGACGGCGTATTGTCCCGAAAAGTGATCTGCATCGCCGTGAAGCTGGGCTTCGAGTAGGTCACGACCTTCTCAAACCAAGGCAGCGTCTGCAGCCGTTTCTCGATGCGATCAGCGACTTGATCCTGCATCTCCTTGGCCGTTGCGCCAGGCCAGATTGCCGTGACCACCGCAACCTTGATCGTGAAGTTCGGATCCTCCGCTCGACCCAGCCTCAGAAAGCCGAGGGTTCCCGAAGCCGCGATGGCGAGGATCAGGAACAGCACCACCGGGCGGTGGCGCACGGCCCAATCAGAGAGGTTGAAGCGCCGCATCGGCCTGATTTCTTCCCATAGGCCGCAGTCAGAACTGAAGGGAATCGACGATGCGAACACGCTGGCTCGCATCGAGCTTCTGTGCGCCTAACCGCACCACCTGCGAACCTTCAACGAGGCCGGATGTGATCAGAGCGTTCTGGGCGTCATAGCCGGTGACATGCACTGACCTGAGAGTAAGACGGCCACCATCCTCCACGATCCAAACGGATGGCCCACTCCCCTGGTTGATGAGCGCAGAGAGAGGAACACGCATCACACGTTCGCCCTCAGCTTGGCCGAGGGTTACAGTAGCGGTCATGCCAAGCTTTACTGCATCGTCTGCACCTGGCAGCGAGAAACGTGCGAGATAGGTCCTAGTCATGGCATCCGCGGCCGGCGCCAGCTCACGCAGGCGAGCCTCATAGGCCACACCAGCATTCGACCAGAGCCCCACACTGGCCTTGCCAGTGCGGACAAGCGTTACCAGCGCCTCAGGAATGGCGACCACCGCCTCACGCTCAGCCGTGTAGGCAACGCGAATTGCCGCCTGTCCCGGTGAGACCACCTGTCCCGGCTCGATCAGGCTCGCGGTGACAACACCAGCACCATCCGCTCGCAGGACAGCGTAGGAGGCGGCATTCCGGGCGAGTGCCAACCCCCGCTCCAACCGAAGCGTCCGGCTCCGAACCTCTTCTGTGGTCGCCCTTTGCCGGTCGACAACAGATGCCGGTGTCCAGCCTTGAACCGACAGGGACAACGTTCGCTTCAGGTCCGCCTCGGCCTGAACCAAAGCGACCTTAGCAGCAGACAGTTCGGCCCCCGACTGGTCGATCTGAAGCCCGAGATCGGTCTCGTCCAGGGTAGCTAGGACTGTTCCAGCTTCGACGACGTCGCCGACGTTGACGAGACGCTTAGCAACCTTGCCTTGAACGCGAAATCCGAAGTCGCTCTCGATACGAGGGCGGATCGTGCCGACAAAGCTGCGTTCGGGAACGCGCAGTTCTGAAGTTACCCGTAGGACGAGAACTGGCCGGCCAACTTGTGGGGCATCAGAGCGACCTCCGCTCGACTCGGCTTTGCAGCCAACGAGCGAAAGTCCCAGCGCCACCGACAGCGGCAACAAAGAACGATCAATTCGAGGCGTCGACACGATCGGCTTCCCACATAATAACCAGCGACAGGCAGCGTTAGGTTAGGCTTCGCAAACGTCTGCCTTCATACCCGGTAGTTGTTTGCCTTCTAGGCGCCTTTGTGTTCATTTATCGAGATTGCGAGGATGCGTCGCTTCCGCAACAGCTTGTCTTCCCTCCAGTGGCCGCGCAACTCCCCCCTTGGGGATTTTGCCGCGGCTGCGGCTTCAACTCCGCTCTGATGATATTATCATTCGAGGGATCCGGAAGTGCGTGCGCACATTTGCTTCACCGCACCCTGTAGTGATTTTGGTTAATAACCTGCCTTCGGGCAAGTGGTGCTCCAGCCATGAAAGCGGTTAAACATGGCTGGCCTCGGACAAGTGGCCACCGCAGTTCAAAGATTTGTCCGTTGGCTCTGAGAGCCCGTCCGATAAATCGTCCGTGAGGCCAAAGGCGGTGCGGCCAGAAGCACTCTCACGTTGAGCATCGAAGGTCCGAAACCTCCTCCCGGGCTTCTTATGGGGCACTTATCGGACGGGCTCTGAGTAGGGCTTAACCTTCGGTCATTTCAATGCCCACGGGATCTATGCTGAATGATCCGTGGTCTCGGAGGATGTAGGGTTATTTCACGCCTCCGCACTCAGCGAGCGTCATCCTGATCCGAAGCATGCTGGGCCATCCGCCGGTTTGCTTATGGACGCCGCTGCATCGAAGCGCCGATTGCGTCCGAACCCTATCGGAAAATCGGAAGGCGGAATCCTATCAATCCAAGCCCAAGCACAAGTAAACTACTACTCAATCCCTCCACGAACACTCGCCGCTCAGGCTGGCTCGGAGAAATATAGGCGAGAGCTACTCCAGTGGCGAGGACGAGAATACTCATGACGAACATATTACCACCAAAAATCCCTGCTATGGGAGCAAGCCTGCTCCATAGCCCTATGGCTTGGGATGCCAATGTAAGTCCATTCCCTGAGGTCCAAGACGATATCACGTCGTCGTTGATGAGCCGCCGCACGCTACGGGGCGGCTGCGGTGCGCACGTGAAAACAAACCGCAATTCAATGTTGTGCAGGCAGCCAGTCGCGAGCGTTCCCTACTGCATTCGATCAGGCTCAGCAAAAAATTCGGCTCGGCACCGACGGCGCGCGCGAGATTACGTGACTGCTTCGAAGGCGCTGTGGCGCCGTCCGGAAACGAGTCTTAGGATTTCCGACCGTAAATATGCTTACAACGAATCGAAACCCCCATCACCTACTTGGTCGCTCTGCGGTGCTCTTCACGTAGCTGAGGCAGCGACGTCGCGCCTGCCGATCTTTGATCCGCTCGAAATCCTTGAGAAGATCGGCGACTTCAATCAGTTCTCCGGCCTGCATTTTATCAACCGCGGCAAACAGAGCCGACTTTTTGTCAGAAACTCTGAGCAAGCCTGGAATTCGAGCGCACACAACTACAGCAACCACCTTCTTAGCTCCGTTGGAAATAATCCACACTATATAGGCTGTGATTTTACATTCTAGTCACGAAGTCGTGCGAATTCAGCCCAATTCACTATTTGTTCGAATGAAGCTGACGAAGGACGGCTCAACGGGCTCAATGACAGAGATGGACGGGTCTGAGCGCAACTCGCCTCGCCGGAACCGTTCTAGCCCGAAGACCGATCGCCGGCGGGATCGCACTCAGCCCGCTATCCGTCAAATAACCACAGCCGATCGCGCTGCTATCAGTCATGTAAAAACGAGCCCGGGCACCACGAAGAAGTATCGATCCGGTGGCGCGAAGTAGCAGCACCAGCGCCACTCTGCCTATCGCACAATGCGCTGCAAAGGTCCCACCGATACTAAACACCGAGGCTTCGACCAGGATCATCTCAGCCGACCGCCGCCCGCCGCAGGCTCGTCGGCTCGGCATTCGGACGTCCGTAAGACTCCGCCGTGGTAGGCCTGCCGAGATGGTATCCCTGAAGGTAATCGACCCCGTGCTCTATACAAAGGCGACGCTGGTCCTCCGTCTCAATCCCTTCAACAACGATGGCACAGCCGGTGCTGCGCACGAGACCAATGATACTTTTGAACATTTCAGCGCCCTTGACCGTATTCGTCGCGTGTAAGAAAGAACGGTCCACCTTCACCACATCAAACTCGATCTCTCGAACACAGGACAAGCCGGCAAACCCAGTTCCAAAGTCGTCGAGCCACACTTGCACACCAAGCAGCCTTAGTTCATTAATGTTCTTCAAAATTTCAATCTGGTCCTCAATCTGCAGACTTTCGGTGATCTCGATGGCAAGTCTGTGAGGGGAAATTCCGGCGTCACTGATAATATTGGCCACCATCAGAGAAAAATTCTCTTGCCTGAGCTGGAACGGTGAAACGTTGACGCTCACTAGTGGGACCACGTCGGTGGCGAGAAGCTGCTGACAAGCAGACCTGATCGCCCAGAGCCCGAGCTTCACGATGACACCCATCCGTTCGGCCATCGGAATGAAAACAGCCGGGGAGATGGACTTGCCAGTGGGAGTCGTCAGGCGCATCAGCGCCTCGGCCCCTGCGATCTGTCCCGAAGTCGCGTTCAAGACCGGCTGGTAGACAAGCGATACGAGATTTCGCTCCTCCGCCGTGCGGAGCAAGTCGGCTAAGTTTTCCTCGACTTCCGCCTGCATGGCACTGTCGAAATTGAATAATTGTATACAATTTCTGCCGCTTCTCTTCGCGTCGTAGAGAGCCCGGTCGGCTTCGGTGATCAATCTCTCTACTCGCGTACCCGGAACGTCTTGACTGAACGCGGCGCCGACACTCACTGTGACCGTCGAGGTACTGTCAGGCCTCTGATCGTGCGGGATACCCAAATTTTCAACCGCACAGCGGATCGTTTCCGCGATGTGTTGGACATGCTCTCGATTTGGAGACGGGGCGACAAGAATGAACTCTTCGCCACCGAAGCGGCCGACCATGTAGCCGTTCTCAGCACCGGCAGTTGCCATGGCATTGGCAACGGCTTCCAAACACCGATCGCCCTCCTGATGCCCATAACGGTCGTTGTAGATCTTGAAGTAATCGACATCGACCAGCACGACCGCGAAACTGATACGCTGGGTCTGCCAATCCCGCCAATAGGCGCCCAGCTCTTCATCGACAGCGCGACGGTTTGCCAGTCCCGTTAGGGCGTCGGTCGTGGATAGCCTTAGGAGGGCCGCGCCACGCTCCATGGCCTCCTTCTGGCGGATCTCCGCGCGCGCGGAGTTGAGAAAAACTAGGAAACGCTCTGAATTCAAGCTCCAGTTAACGTACAGCGTGAGGATGTAGGTTGAAAAATATAGCGCCGCGATAGCGACGACATACTCAAGTCCAATATTGCGATGCGCCGCGATATCCAGCTGGGATAGTATTATGATTATACTAGAAGAAACTATCGCGACCCAAAACCTGAAATTAAAAAATACGTTTTGACCTATCATGAATATTACGCCATAAGTTGCGTAATATGTCATGTTGTCTTGATATATGCTCAGACCAGAAATCGCCAGCCATGTCACATAGGCGAGCACGGTGGCGGATGCACAGTGCAGTTCGATATACAGGGACTGTACGCCGACCCTGAACAGGGCTTCTGTACCTATGATGAAGATAGCCCCTATGGCCATTCGCGCTAGCAGATCGAGCACGAACACGTCGTTGACGAGGATATAATCGGTAAATGCGAAGAGGACGTAGACTGCACCGGCGATGTGGGCCGAGATCCGGGCGCTCTGCCGACGCCATTGCTCACGCTCCGCAGCGTAGAGAGCCTTCACCGCACGCGAGCTTCGGACGTACCACGGCTTGCCTAGCTCCTCGTCGAGCAAGTCCGGAAGTGCCGGTATCATCGCCGTTTAGATCCAACCTTTGCCGCCGGCCACACTGACTCAGAGTTCGAGACGAGCCGAGATCGGACGATCTGCGAAGAGAGTAAAACAGGGTCAGAATGGATGGAGGCCCTTCACAGATCCTTAGCGGGCGCCAGGTTCGAAACCGGTTTTATCGTCGACATGTCGCTGAGTGTGTTCAAGCTTACCGAGAAATAACTGCCAGTCGGATTTCAGCATGCTCCGCCGGAGCATACCGTGTTCCGCCCGAATCGATCGCTAATTCTTTTCGGCGATATCCGAAGCACGTACGACACATCGACGGATAGCTGCAGCCGCTGAATCGGCGGCTGGCGATGCCTCGGATCCCCCGCCGTTTCGGTGAAGGCACTCCACGGCAGTCCGCAAAATGCCTTGAGTGCCGGCTTACGCACTGGCTTCACCTGCAGCGGTCAACCGAATTTTGGGGCGCTTGCCGCTCTGGAGCCGACGACGTCTTGATCAGCTAGCGCCCTCCAACCTTCCGATTATGCAGCCCGCGAGACAACCGAGATCGCAGGCTGCCTGTGACGAGGCCGCGAATAGGGGAGGCTTTCAGTATCGGTAGGTCAATCCAGAGTGGAGGACGACTGGATCGAGGCTCACGCTGGAACGAACCGGCAAACCGGACAGGTAACCCCTGGTCGTCGTAGTCACAAAACCCTTCTTGACATCGAAGAATGCTCCCCAGTGCGAGTCAAGCATGAGGTCGAAGCCGGCCTGCAGTACTGGCCCGGTGGCGTCGTCCGTCCGGTATCGACGAACGAGCCGATCTTCGTCGGAGAAAATTATGAGCACCGCGACGCCGGCCCCAACGTAGGGCTGGAACGTTCCGAGGCCGTCGAAGTGGTAGTGAACCGTCGCAGAAAATGGACCTCCCCGTGATTTCCCGATGGTTCCAAAGCCGCTCAACGTGCCGGACGCCTCGACTTTCGAGAGCGGTGGAACGCCGCCACTCACGGACACGGCGATACTAGGTGTCAGGAAGTAGCCGGCCTCGACGGCGAAAGTCGCGCGATCTCCGATCTTCACCGCGGCGCCCAGAACCCGAATGCCGGCAAGGCTGATCCGTGTGCTAGGATCGTTGAAAACACCAGCCAAGCCGGCGTGCAGATAGAACGATGGCGGCGCGAGAGCCGACACCCTCCCGGCGTCGGTGACTCCGAAATCAGCGGCACAGACGGCAGTTGTCGTTAAGAGAGCCGAAAAAATCGTAGCGAGACCCCGCATGGACATCTGGTACTCCGCCCCTCAAGGCCAGCTGGCTTGTGGCACTTACATCGTCGACAAATCATTAAGAACATCTCTGTCGAGCAAAGCTTGTGGAGTGGGACCGGATAGTTGCAGGGGTAGGCGCTAGCAACCCATTAAATCGTTTGCCTTCGCAAGTGGCCGAAGACGATTCAAAATATGCATCTACAACGTAGCGCAGCTCCGCTGCCATCGCTTGACTGCTCCTGAGACCTTTAAAAGTCGGCGGACGAGCGGTGCCGCCCAATACCCTTGCGGCTCGGCGGTAGCATACGCCACTCCCCTCCCTCTCGAGTGCGGTCAAACGGCAGCGTAGGCCTCTATCTTCGCAGCCAGCCCGACATAAGCACGATCCAAATTGCATGCGATTTGCCGTTATTGCCCAACAAACAGGCACGCTTGGATTGAACCCCCGAGCTCACTTAAGCAACGCTTACGAAATAACGTGGATGTGTTGTAACTTTATCATTGTGGTTAACAGAATGTATATGGTAGCTGCTCTGCAGGGTTAATGCACATTAACTTCTTGGAGCGGGACGTGGACCGTCTAAAGGCTGTTTTGACTGAGGCTCATGAGAGACTCTCAGCAGAGCCCGAATTAGGTGTGATAGATTGGTTGGCGACGGAGCTAAGCACGTCGTTCGACGAGGCAATGACAGGTGGTGACCTGCAGGAATTTCAAACCTTCTGCCGGTCTCATCCGCTCTCACAAATCCTGTTAATGGACCCATATGCGCGGCGCGCATTCGAAAAGCCTCGCGGCTATGCGGGTGATGCGGTCATGCTAGATTACATATATAGGCCGACCAGATCTTCTTTAGACGGAATAGCCGGGGTAATACACGAAGCTACGACGAGTTTGCCGAACGCCAAAAGCATTCTATGGCGCCGCGACTACCTGGCCACTCTGATAAACAGCACCATGCTCTCCAGGGAGACGGCAGAAGTCCTGTCAGTGGCCTCAGGCCACATGCGGGAGCTCGACCGCCTCCGAGACATCACCTCACATACCAACGTCAGGTTTACCGCGCTTGACCAAGATGCGGATTCCATTGCCGAAGCTAGATCGACCTACAAAGAATATGTCATATCCGGGCAGGCGAAGAGCTTCGCCTCGCTGATCAGAGAGCGCGCCGCTTCCAAAAGATTTGATTTGGTATATTCCGCAGGTCTATTCGACTATCTGCAAGACAACACAGCAGTCGCTTTGATTAAGGCGATGTTCTCCCGCCTGCAGTCCGGCGGAATTCTCTCGATTGCGAACTTCACACGGGACAGTCACGGCCGCGGATTCAT
Organism: Methylobacterium sp. E-046; assembly: GCF_022829625.1. Classification (NCBI taxonomy): domain Bacteria; kingdom Pseudomonadati; phylum Pseudomonadota; class Alphaproteobacteria; order Hyphomicrobiales; family Methylobacteriaceae; genus Methylobacterium; species Methylobacterium sp. E-046. Next base: position 16,077 of record NZ_JAKSYP010000226.1, read on the forward strand.
GGCTGGTTTCATGGATTGGTGTCTTATTTACCGCAACGAAGAAGATCTGAGGTCCCTTGCTGACGCTGCATGTCCAAAAACATCTCACAGAATATTCAGAGATCAGCCACGTAACGTTGTTTATCTGGAGCTCTTCGCAGACCGCAACGAACATTGACACACAGGGGCGCCTATTGTTTCTGGCGAGCCGTCATCCGCCGTATATGAAGGTTCTCGTGTTGTTAGTGGCCATATCGCTACGGCTGGGATGAAGGAGAGGCCTAGTAAGCGCCTTGCCTTCGTCATGGAGACACGAGTGTGCTTAAGAGTTCAACTCGACCAGCGGAAACCCGCGCCCCGGTTGGCCTCACTAATGGGTATCAAGAGCGCGAGGCTTCCCGTTCTCGTCCAGAGCCACGTAGGTGAACACGCCCTCGGTCACCTTCTCTGGGTTGGTGCCGGAGCGGTCCCGAACCCAGGTCTCGATCTTGACCGCTATCGACGTGTCGCCTTGCTGCTGAAGGGTGCAGTAGACGCCTACCTCGTCGCCGACTGAGATCGGCCTGAGGAAGCGCATGGCGTCAATGCTGACTGTCACGAACTTGCCTGGAGCCCGCTGAGCCACGAAGGTCCCGCCCGCCAAATCCATTTGAGAGACGGTCCAACCTCCAAAAATTGCACCAGAGGCATTGGTGTCCCGCGGCATGGCTACGGTCCGCAAATGGGGACCACCAGGGACGTTCGGGATCTCGTTGGCCATATCTGCTCTACTCCGTCCTACGGTACCGTCTAGAATGCCACCTCGGCACGCGGTGTGCCCATATGGCGAACGGGTCAGTAGGGTCCTGGTTCGCGGAACCGCATGCTGCGTGTCCGATCCAGCTACCGTACTCGAATAACTCTTCCGTATGAGGCTGCCTCGAAGACGCAATAGGTGAACGGCACACGGCCTCGCTGCCAACGTCAGGGGGTAACGGTGCGATCCGTTTTTTCCATCAGTACCGAGTTGGCGGTAGTCTCGGTCGCGCTTACTGCGCTCTGGGTTTCCCATGGCCCTAGCCCTCAAGGGGAGCAGTTCAAAAAGCCCGCGGCCGTCGTGCCAATCTCCCAACAGCCTCCGCGTCTAGTTTCAAACGGACAACCGATGCGGACCATCACAACGGGACCGTCGGCTGGCCTAGCCGTCAGCGACGCCAGTCCTGCTCAAACTGGAATGGTGGTAGCCCCAACCCCTTCGGCCGGTATCCCGCCCGCTGGCCCTACCAGTAGCGTTTCCGCCGATCCGTCGACGGATACGAGACCGCCAATCAGGCTGGGTGACGTCGCACTTGTCTCCGGCTTGAGAACCGACACTACGGGGAACAGCGTGGACGACCCAGCGACGACGAATGGCACCGTCGACCTGAACTCAGCGTCGGTCGAGCAACTGAATGCCCTTGGTGCCGGGATGATCGGCAAGCGGATCATCGAATTTCGCCCCTACGCGTCTGCGGAGGAGCTACTCTCTCGACGTGTCCTGAAGCGTGCTGACTACGAAACAATCCGGGTTGCGATCACTGCCCGGTAGCTCGGAGGTCCCCCTATGGCTCCAATCCCGGAAGCATCAGCAGCCCAGCTTCCGTTCACGGGACTGGAAATGCGGGATCTTCGTTTAGACCCACGTGCAGCCTACGAGGCGGCGAAGCAGGCGATTCATGTGACCATCAGGGATGGCAAAACGGGTCTAGATCTCTCCGGCTACGGCCTAACCAAGCTGCCCAAGGAAATCGCACTGCTCTACGAATTGAACGTAAGTTTTAATTTCCGAGGCTGCGCAAGCCTGACTAATCTCCCAAATGGCTTTCAAGCCAAGGGAAGTGTTCTGCTCGACAACTGCACTGGTTTAACCGCACTGCCCGAAGGGATGTCCGTCGGAGGCGGCTTATGGCTGACTAACTGCGTAAGCCTAACCGCGTTGCCCAGGAACTTGTCGGTTAGAAGCCGCCTTCATTTGATTGGCTGCAGAGGGCTGAGGGCCATTGGGGACGGCCTTTCCGTCGGTGGCGAGCTTGACGCGGCGGACTGCGAAGCCTTGAGCATGTTGCCGGAAAATTTGTCAGTTGGTGGCGGCCTCCACCTTGAAGGATGCACAAGTTTGGCGAGGCTACCGGAGGGCTTATCTGTTGGGGGCGACCTCTGGCTGATGGATTGCGAAGCCCTTACGACGCTGCCGACAAGCTTATCGGTCGCCGGCCACATCCATTTTGAAGGTTGCACACGTCTAGAAGCTTGACCGGCGTAATTTGAAGCCTGCTGACTACAGAATTATCGGGGCTACGGTCATTGTCCGATAACCGCGCATAGAAGCTCGCGAAGAACCTTCTTTACGCGCCACCATCGAGGCAACGCTCTTCGCCGCAGCAAAGCTCGTCAGAGCATGCATTTGATTGCACGCTACAATAACAGGGACCGATAAAATACTTCAGTTTCAATCATAACTTATTGCTGCGCAGCCCAATGTCTATGTCAACGTAGTTTCCGTAATTCATATTCGAAGTGAGGCTACCCTGATGGGATTCAGAGTTTGCTGAAAATATCAACTTAAATCAAATTATGCCCCTCCTCTCGCTATGTAAGTTAAGCGTCTCGGGGCCTGAAACTAATCTGTGATAAAGCAACCAAAACGCTAATAGCTCGGTTTGGTTGTAGAGGGAAGCCGCGGAGTGGCCGTATGAATAACGCTGTTAAGGTGCTGTGCGTCCTCGGTCTCGGGGCAGCGACTGCTAATTGTCAGAGTCTTCAAAGAGGGCAGCCGACAACCCTCGCTGCCCTGAACCAGGGCTCAACTTCGTCAGCGCAAGCTACAAGCTTGACAGCGCCTGTTCAAAGCGGGCTACCGAATACCTCCGCTGCTACATGGCAGATGCCTTGGCAAATCATGCCGGTGGCCTACGGAAGCGCCGCACACCGAGAACCGATTGCAGAAGCCATTGTGCCCGGAACAGGACGAGTTAGGGGAACGCCGGCGGCACTAAAGACGATTGGGCAGCCGCTTGCGGGTTCAGCAGGCGAAAATCGCACAGTGGCTTCCTGCCGGAACAAGGTGGCGCAGGAGGCAAGTAGGTTTGGCGCCAAAGATGTTGAAGCGGTATCCGCCGGACGTGAAACTTTTCAGAATGGATTTTTTGTCGCTCCTGTCCGCGTGAGAATTACTTACGGTATCAGGGGAAAATTCGAAGTGCGGGAGAGCACGTTGTCCTGCGTTGCATCGCCGTCCGGCAATGTTTTGGACGCTTATGTTATGAATGGAAATAGGCAGAACACCTAATTCCACTTTGTCTTCCTGGCCGCTTGGAGTCGATTCCTTGATACGTATAATGGCAAGTTTGTTTGGTCTGGGCGTTGTATTGATTTCAGCTTGGCTATTGAGCGAACATGTCAATGATTTAAATAATCAAATCGTGAGACAAGACTCTGTTGAAGCGAAGAAGGTTGATGAATTCAAATCGGCCCTTCGCGATGCTGTCACAGCTAAAGACTCGGCTATCGCTGACAGAGATCGTGTTGCAAAAAGCTACGGTGAACTGCAGGTCGAGTTAAGGTCGGAAATTGCCAGGATGACGGCTGAGAAGGACAAGGCGCTACGCCTGGCTGCCGAATTACAAACTAAGCTAACGGCGAAAGCGGCTACAAAGTCAGACGCTGGAGATCCAACGTCGTCAAATGCATCGGTTGAGTTCTACGCGAATAGGAACAAGCAAATTACTCTTTCGAAGAACCTCGAAGACCTTCAAGAAAGATATGGTATATTAGACGCACGACTCACAGTAAAAGATGAAGAACTGTCTAAGCTCCGTAGTGATTTGAAGATATCAGATAGCATAGCGGTGGATCTTAGTCGCATTGAAGAGCTTAAACGAGCTTTGATGGTTCTTCCTTCCTCAATCGATATCAAAATTCCGTTAACTCCGAACAGTGCCCCGATAAGAAACGAGAGGGGTAAACCTGTCACTCAAGAAACTGTTCGCACAGCCCCGGTTGTGAGACTTCGTCCCCCACCTGTAATTGCGCCGATGCACAAGCCTGCTGTTAAGGTAGCTGACAAAGCTGTTCCTACTTTTGTTCGGCATATGCGAACCGAGGTTAAGCGTCAAAGCGGGTTTGGGATACCATCTGGTCTGCCATCGGAACTTAGGCCGATCGGATACTAGTGCCGCTACAATTGCTCAATATCAACCTGTTCGTGCGCGGCAGGCCATCAAGTCAATTTTCTTATCCGCTGATCTGCTGACGCGGACCCTACGGCGGGGTCGCCCCAGGTTAGCGCGGTGGTCGCAGACCATCTGCGCGAGATTTGTGCTATAACCAAGCTTGCCAACAAGCGGGCTGGTGATGAGACTCCCCCAGGGGCATAGGGAGCCGTCTCTGATCTGAATGTTTAATAGATGGTATTTTGTCTGTTCGGTCATCTATGGGTGTGACATTGCAGATGCCACGTCCAATCAATCGCAGCCAAGATAGACTATAAGGCATTCGGTCTGCGGTGACAGTCCAATAGCCCTCTGGATTAGCATATGGGGCAAATTCCCATGTTTCATCAGCCGTCCGACCTTGAGCCCCTAATCGGAGCGAGCCCGCAGATGAGCCTGCTATTTTTTTGCCGGCACATGCCACGCCTCCGGTAGAGCAGCGCCGACCTGCGCTGCCTGCTGTGCGCTCGCACCCCACACCACCACTGCGGACGGAAATGGCGCCGGCATCGCACCGTCCCCGAACTTCAACCGTCCCCGCAGCATGAACACGTCGGCTGCGCCGACTACGTGCATGTGCCACCACTTGGTATCGGTACGTGCCGGCACCAGGCCGACTACCACAGCACCACGGGACGCCTCGCCAGCGCATTTCGCCACCCATTTGCCGAGTTGCTTCCCGTAAGGAGGGTTGACGAACACCGTTCCCCGCCAGGGCTCTTTCAGACCGTCATCGCTCACAGTCAGCCGAACCCGGGCTTTCACCCGTGCCCTCTTAGCGTCGGCCGAGCCCGCGCACGGGTCTAGGTCAAACCGGCCGAACACGCTTTCCAGAGCAGCCACTAATTCCGCTGGTGTCTCCCAGCCGTGATGGACTGAGCTATTGCCGGCTCCGGTGAAGAACCCAGCCGTTGCGTCTATAGGCGCCAGATACAGGCCGGCACCGACTGCGATTCCGTAGATTTCCAGCGTTTCCAGACGACCTGGTCCGCCGGCTTCCAGGGCTGCCAATGTGGTGCGTGATACTCCAAGCATGCCCGCCAACGTCCGCTGGCTCAGCCCACGACGTTTCCGTAATGCGGCAAGCGCGGTTCCTGTGGGACCAACGGCCAGGCTTCGCCCATGCAACTCGTGCCCGAGTGCTGCCAACACCGTCGACCAGCTTGTGAGCGTGCCCCGCCCCCGTTCCAAATTACGAACGGTCGCAACACTAATTCCGGACACCTCCGCAAGTTGAACTTGCGTCATCAGCGGAAGCCTCACCTCCCTCAACGCAGCCCCAAGCGAGGAAAGTTGGGCCACACTACCCCCGGCTGGGTTTCAAAATGCTCTGATAGTTGGGCCAAACGGGCGCGTTGGTGTCAACGTTTAGTTTGTTAAACGTCCTTTTCAGTACTGCCTTGATGCTTTGGGATTCGCATTTTCTCGTCCTCGGACATGATCCCGTTCGGGTGGTCGTCGCTTCTGACCTGCCTATCCGGCACATGCTCGTGCGAAACGCCATCCTCAATAAGCTTCCTTCGCTCGCCTTGCTCTACTACGCGCTTGTCTCAGTATCCTCCTGGAACGCCATCGCTCACCGAAGCGCACTCACCACAGCCCCGAAGAAATCGGCATCCACGACAGGAGGCGCGCCCGTCGGTTTTGACCGAGCGCCCCACATGGCGATCACCACGTGCTCTCTCGGATTCACATAGACATACTGTCCGAAAATACCGCGGGCGGTGAATGCCCCCTCATTCGGCGTTCCCACCGGGGCTCCAAGCGGCCACCACATGTAACCGTAGTTGACCGACTTCCCGTTCAATTCCTTGGGTGAGCCTGCCTGCTCAAACCAGCCCTCTGGGACGACGCTCTCGCCGTTGATCACGCCCTTGTTCAACACGAACTGACCAAAGCGCGCGTAGTCGCGCAGCGTCGCACTGAACCCACTGCCTCCGACCTCCAGGCCGTTGGGTGACTCCACCCACCAGGTGGCATCCTGCTCCATGCCGACCTTCGACCAGATCTTCTCCGACAGGTAGACCGAAACCGGCTTCCCGACTGCGGCATGCACGAGGGCACCCACAAGGTGTGTCTCTCCAGTGCTGTAGTTCCATGCCGTCCCGGGCTCATGGGCACGGGGTAGCTTCGACATCATCGCGACGACCGTGCCTGGCTTTCCTTCAAGCTGAGGCGCCAGCATGTGCCGGCGATCAGATCGCGGATCGGCATAGGCCTCGTCCCACTTGGCGTCTGACGCCATCTGCAGGAGGTTCTTGATCGCTCGATCGAGGCTGCTTTTCAGGTGCTCGACGTCAACGATCGGATCGTGGAAATCACCACCAAACAGATAAAAAGTTGAAAATCTGCCTTAGCACCCTCGCGGCTCTAGCTGTGAGCCCGCGAGGGATTGAAGTTAGCGAAGTTACTTCCCTTTGAGGGCATCCTTCACGCTGCCCACTGCGTTTTGGACTTTCCCCTTCACCTGATCGGCTAAGCCCTCGTTTTTGAGCTTCTCGTCACCTGTCAGCTTACCAGCCCCCTCTTTGACCTTTCCGCCGAGGTTGGTGGTTGAGCCCTCAACGCGGTCCTTGTCCACGGACATGGTGTTCCCTTTCCTCATAAGGCGCAATGGCGTTGCACCTCAGAAATCGAACGAAATATTCCCACGATCAGTTCCAGACCATAGCGAAACAGATCAGTCGCCGCGAAACCCTGGTCGTCCGTTGAGCGTCACCGTCATGACTAAGCTACTGTGCGTATCAGACACGAACACCTGCACGTCGAAATTCCTCGACCCAGATCAAGATGCACGCCTAGGCCGGTCTTCCAACTAGAACTGTCATGAGTCTCGTCTAATCTGCTCTCAGAAGCCTCGGAAAATCACAATCAACAACAATGTGAGCAGAATTGATAGGAGGATCGATCCAGCACAGCCGAGTCGATTTGAGAAGAAAAAAAACATAGATTTCCCTCATTGGGGCTCTTGCTGCAATCTTCTCAGATGGGCTGCTAAGGCAGCGTAGCATTGGAATTTTCAGACGCGTTCCAGCTCGTCTGCCAGGTCTGAGAGGTATTTCAAGATCCGATCGCCTGCCGAACCATCTAAACACTCAATTTCGATGGTGACTGCCTGAGTTCTACCCTTGGAAAGCCGCAGGATAGCTTCCGCAGCTTCCCCCGCTTTTCGTTCAGTGTCAGCTTCAATTTTGACCGTGCACTCCGGCGCACTGATCACGATGCGACAGAAAACATGTTCCATAAGGGGCAAACGTCTCGAAACGGCTCCGGTTCGGCTATCCGCCTGCGGCGTAGGCACGCTCGGCGCCGTTTTCCCCAAGAGCTTTTTAGACGTCGCTCGGCCGGCTTCGGACACCTTTGTGGTGCTGAGGTCATCCCAATCATGCGCCGACCTACGTCCTGCCCTACTTCGACCCATTTCCGTCCAGAGTGCGAGGCTTCCCGTCCTCATCCAGAGCCACGTAGGTGAACACACCCTCCGTGACCTTCTCCGGGTTGGTGCCACATCGGTCACGAACCCACGTCTCAATCTTGACCGCTATGGAGGTGTCGCCTTCCTCCTGAAGGGTGCAGTAGACGCTTACCTCGTCCCCGACCGAGATCGGCCGGAGGAACCGCATGGCGTCAATACTGACTGTCACGAAGCGTCCCGGGGCTCGTTGAGTGACGAAGGTGCCTCCGGCAAGATCCATTTGTGAGACGGTCCAACCTCCGAAGATGGCGCCAGAAGCGTTGGTATCCCGAGGCATGGCCACAGTGCGAAGATGAGGACCGCCTGGGACGTTCGGGATCTCGTCGGCCATAGCTGCCCTCCTCCGTCCTACAGTTCAATCCATGAGACCGCCTAAGCAGGCGGTGAGCCCTCAGTGGGCGAACTGGTCAGCAGGGTCTTGGTTCGCGGAGCCTCACGCTCGGTGTGCAGTCCAGCTTCCACTGCAGGTCAGCAAGCTGCCGTCCTGCGTCCGCCACGTGCCACGGCCGACCTCATCCCCTTCGACCTTCCCTGTCACAAGCGCCGTAGTCGCTGCCGTGGAGATTGTCCCTCGCACGGCGCCCGTCTGTGAGATCCCCCCACTGACCGAATACAAGATGCTGGAGGACACGGTTGCCTCGCCTTGTGCGACGTTCATCTCCAAGTTCAGCATTGCCGGGCACGCTCCGCTTACCGTGGTCGCCTGGATGGTCCATCGCCCATCATATTTGACTGGAACGGAAACCGGATTGCCTGCCGCCCAGGCCAGCGGAGCGCCGGTAAGCAACGTCAGGACCGCTGCGGGAAACGTGTCTCGATGCATCATGTGAACCGCTGTCTGTTCCCCCCAGGAGACACCTACGTCGGGCAGGTCGCGTAGCAAGGGCGCCAAGGACCGTAGCTGAAAGGTTCGATAAGCCCCGGCCTCACTCATCCTCACGAGGCATCGGCCATCGGAGCAGACCGCGATTGAAGAACTTGCATTGGAACACGAGAGGACGGTAGCCATGTCGCAGGCCGACACACTGATGCCCGGAGAGGATCCTGGAGCACTGATCGAGGACCCTTCACGCCTCGACGAGATCGAGTCTCCAAAAGGGGATGGGAGCAAGGACGATCCCACGTCGCTGCCGACACCCAATGTCCCGGAAGAGGATGATCCTGCTGTAAGGGACACGGAACAGGAGCCGACCTGAACCAACCGCTAAGCTAGGAACCGCTAAGCTTGGCGCAGCAAGCCTGACGAATCGCTGCCCTAGATGGGCCGCACAATGTCACAATAGGCTTTCATCGTTACACCTTTTACATTTCAAACTGAGTGCCAGTACTCTAGGGCATGTAATAGCCTAAGTGGAAAATATCGGAACTACTTTGGACCAAGGATGCCGAAGTTTTAAATGAAGATTAACCGCGCTGATTAATCTTCGACAAGATCGACCGTTTCGTATTCTGTCGCCTCAATGTTTATGTTCGAAATTCTGCGTTCAAGCCTTGCGATAGCGCGGCTCATATCAGGATCTCCAGTGCGTTCTTCGGCCTGTTTGAGCAAACTGATGGCTAAATCGAATACTTCGGTGCTGCCCGTCATTTTCGCTGTTTCAATGCCAACCTCGCAGTATGCGCTAATCACCGCATTTGCGTTTCTAAAACGACCTACAAGACCTGCGGCTAGATCCTTTGCTTTGCCCAGCAATGCGATGCGATCCTCGTCCATTACACCCCGTGTACGGGTAGCGCGGGCCGTTGCCAGCGTGATCTGATACCGCGCTGTCGGAGCGTCCACTCGGAAATCAGAACGAAAAGCTTTTATTTCTGTGTCGGCAGCGTCAAAATCGTCAAGCTCGATCAAGTTTCGGATCAGCCGATGGCGAGGAACCCTCTCTCCCGGTGCGATCGATATCATTTTACGCAGTAGCGTGTTTTGATCTTTCAGATTCGAGATGGTAGAAAGTCCGGTTTCAACATTACAGATCTCTCGGATGGTGCGTATTTCAATGTCATACGATGGCCTTATATTGTCTATCACTCTTTCAAACAGGTCATATTTCTTTGTTTTATCGTAGTATTTGTGCTCCGCTACGATCCCCATAATAACTTTATGTCTTCCTTTCCAAGAGTAGACCCCTTGCCTTTCATCGACCGTCGTTTCATGAATAATATCTTCCAAGCCCGCGAGGATGCCCGAAACGTAGGCGGGCTCCAGCCCAAGCAATCGAATCACCAACTGTCTGTGGACATGAACTCCGGCATTCTCCATCGCTGCTACAACTTTATAAACATCTTGAAGGATGCTTTCTAGCGCAGCGTATTCTCGCAGTATGATGTCGTCGAATCGGTCAGAAGAAAATATGTTTTTCAGACAGACAAATATATCTGCCTCGCAACGATGAGTTAGCCTACGCCGCCGTTCCGGCCGGGAGTAGCCCGAGAATCGCTCTTCGACTAGCGCCCTGAGAGCATCAATTGAATCTACAAGGTTAAGTAGTTTGTCTATCTCGTCGCCGATGATTTTATTGAGAGAATATGTTGTGCCCATTTTCGTGATTATGGGGCTTTTGATTCTCGGTCCCCAATTATATTTAGTCGAAGTCAAAACACACTTGAGATTGAGGCGGTTATCGCGCGATAGGCTTTCAACAAGGTCATTTATGCTGGCAAGTTCAGTGTGAGCTTCGTCAATGAACAACACTCCATTTGTGGCGCTTGCCTTTAATGTGAAAGCTACTTCTCGCCATTTACTTGGGATTAAGACCTGATCCTCTTTATGCTCCCAAGCGTGAAATCCGTGATCTAGTAGAGAAACCAATATTTGTCTCGCTGCGGTTGTTTTTCCTACACCGCTTGGACCTATTATGATGGCTATATTGTTGTCGCTAGTCCTAAACTGCTCAACGACTTGATCGCTCACGCTTCTTCGAAATGAGTGCCCCGCTCTGATGTTCGCGTAAGACGCTGGCCAGCCATTGTACATGGCGCCAAAGCTCGCCGACTGATGGCTTATGGCATGGCTTACGTCTACGGTGGCCGGCCTCAACGCGTGAATTTTGTCCAACGGATCGTTCGAGACCGATGGTGCCGTGTCAGTATCAATTCGGGTAATAAGGCCAGCGAAAAAATCGTCAAGGCCGCCAAAAACAATCTGAACTCCCCTACTTTCAAACAGAGCCGCTCTGCCCTCATCTCTCGTGTACAAGAGCAGTGTGATCCTGCTCTGAAGTCCCGCCTTGTTTGCTAACGATAAGGCGCGATTTACTACATTCTTGATATCGGGATCTGCCAATGATTGACCAATGATAATTAGGTCCGACTCTCCTATGTCTGCCTTCAATCTATCATAGAGTTGATGTCGATATTCTTCGGTGACGTCGTAGTCAGACTCGGTAAGAATTATTCTCGATCTGTCCCCTAGGCTTACATCCTTGCTTATCGTGCCGTGCAACTTAAAATACTGCGTCGACGTTGGGTCACTTCTTAGTTTGAAATCAAAATTTGTGGTGTAGGTGTCGAGAGGACGTTTCCTCCGTTTGTAAGCGTCCTCTACCAATTCGTCGTAATTCGTTGAATATATGCTCTTCCAGTCATAAAGTGGAAGATTCAGTATTGCCCCAGTTGGCTTTAAGCCTTGGAAGCAGGTTTGCAATTCTTCGATGAGGGCGCGTCGATCGCGAATCTTATGCTCTACGATGCCTGTTTGTTCGGCCAGCGAGTAATCTCGCGCGCTGATACCGAATTTATCCTCGAACTTTCTCTGTAGAACCTGGACGCTTGGCGCCCCAGAAGGGATAGATGACCCTGCGCCAAATAAAAGAACTGTCCTAGAGGGGCGAATACTTTTGACAAACGTGCTCAAATCAACGGGCATCATTAGCTCGTATGTGGCGGTCCATCCCTGCTGAACAACCTAAAGGGGTCCATTTGTCTTGTCTATACGCGCTTAGCGTGTCGACCGGCTGACGATGTTTGGTTGGCGCCGAGCTGTGCTAGCGCGAAAAATTGGTTGATGGGCTTGGGATGTTTACTGGGGTCGTGCTCGTCTTTTGGGAGCACAAGGCCATCGTCACGGACCTGATACCGGCCCTCAGGGTTGACCAGGTCATCCCCGGCGTTCCGCCCAAGAGGGATTCCAACTGTTTCGACGTAGTGCTCCGCTTCGATAGGGCTGTGCCGGACGCTCCCTGGTCATTCCGCCAACTCTCTCCCCGTTTGATGAGCGGGGACCACGACGCACCGTTCTATGAGCTTGAGAGATAGAGGCAGGGTATCGAAGGATGATCCGCCTCGGCTTCGGCTTGGCTATAGCTGAAGCTGATACCTACAGCTGGTGAGACGCTCATCCCAACAGTGATGAGAGCGTCGGATCAGGCTGTCTATCGGTCGTCCGCGCGCTTCATCCCGACCTGATAGCGTGGGAACCGGCCCATAGCATCTGCCAGCATCTTGAGGGTCGGTGTCTCGTATCGTCTACCTACCGATGCGACCTTATGGCCGGTGATAGCGTCACGTAGTCGTTCTTCGATGCCAACTCCTAGCGCCCGCGTCTTCCATGTGTGTCGCCAGCCGTGATTGGGGTCGACACCGGGATCAAGCTTGATGGTTTCACGGACCCACTTACCTACCTTGTGTCCCTGAAGCTCGCCCGGTGATGTAGACGCCCCCGTTCCGTGTCTCCGGGGATCATAGAAGAGAGGACCGGGCACACATTTTTCCACGAACGTCATGAAGCCTTGTTCGATGAGATGGCCGTGGATCGGGACAGTTCGGGGTTCGCCGGACTTGGTCACCCTCAGACGCATGAACGAGACGCCGCCTTCGGTGCAGATATCCCCACGGTGAAGGTTGGTCAGTTCGGCTATGCGCGCTCCACTGTAAGCCGCCAACCAGGGGCACCATCGACGCGACGCAGTCCGGGTTGGGTTTCGGGCTTCTGGCGTGACTTGTAGGGCCGCCGACAGGATTGCCGCTATCTCACCTTCTCGGAATGTTCGCTCCCGCTGTGCGGCGATCCTCGGCTCATCCAGGGATATGCCCGTGGCCGGGTTTGCAGACAGGAGTTGACCGGACGCACGACCAGCGCCCCACCGGAACACCGAACTGACCGCAACCAGATCGTTTTTGTTGATGGCCCGTGGGCTGATCCCCTCACGGTCTCGCCGGTGCATGACCCAACCGAATACGTCATCGCCGGTCAGCGTTCGAACGTCCCGCCCTTTGGCGAAGGCTTCGAAGGACCGGATGCTTCCACGGTAACGCTTGATCGTGTTCGGTGCCCGCTTGTCCGCTCTATCTGCCGACCATCGTTCAAATAGGTCGCCCACCGTGAGAATGGGTACGTCCGACTTGGCAAGCGAGGGGACAGATCTAGCTTCAAGCGGGATGACAGCGGTGACCGAGACAGGGCGACGATGCTTCTGCTCGTGCTCAAAGGCACTCTCATCTTCCGTGTGTGAATGCATCCCGTTTCGTTGAGATTGCCAGAACCGCTTGAGGACACCATCGGCAATAGCGTGCCGGCATCGTGCCTCTTGTTGCTCTTTCGTTCGCAATGATGTCTGGACGATGGACCCTACAGTGATGGACGCCCAAGCCTCACCGATTGGCAGGGAAAGAGTCTGGCCCTTCAACCGTAGGAACAGATCTGTGGGGGTTCGTTGGCGAAGGTGGTAGACCCCTGTCTTGGGATTCCTCCAGGGCTGGGCAATTCTGAGAGACAATGTGTGACACCGCTGTGTGAGAGTAGCGGTTATCGTCCCCTAAGACGTCGCCTAAGCCATTGTGACGGTTCGGTAAACACTGGTGCCGGTGGAGAGGATCGAACTCCCGACCTTCGGTTTACAAAACCGCTGCACTACCGCTGTGCTACACCGGCAGGCGCTCTGAAACCATTGAAGAAATTGGCGGTTTCGGCGCTTCGAGGAGCTTTTGACTACGTT
>NZ_JAKSYP010000230.1:0-1422 GCF_022829625.1 Methylobacterium sp. E-046
GTTCTGGTGTCAGCGTCCGTAGATATCCTCGACGCGGATGATGTCGTCCTCGCCGGTGTAGGATCCGACCTGGACCTCGATCAGCTCGAGCGGGATCTTTCCGGGATTGGCCAGGCGGTGCATCGAGCCGATCGGCAGGTAGATCGCCTCGTTCTCGTGGACCAGGGTGACCCGCTCGTCCACCGTCACCTCGGCGGTGCCGCGCACCACCACCCAGTGCTCGGCCCGGTGGTAGTGCTTCTGCAGCGACAGCCGCCCGCCCGGCACCACCTGGATGCGCTTGACCTGGAAGCGCTCGCCGATGTCGATCCGCTGGTACCAGCCCCACGGCCGGTACATCCGCAGATGCGCGTCCGCCTCCGGCTCGCCCGACGCCCGCAGGGCGTTGACCAGCTCCTTGACCTGCCCGGACTGCGCCTTGGAGGCCACCAGTACCGCGTCGGGGGTCGAGACCACCACCACGTCCTCCAGCCCGACCACCGCGGTCAGGCCGCCGCCCTGGCTGTGCACCAGGCTGTTCTTCGTGCCGATCAGCGACACCCGGCCCCGCACCGCGTTGCCGGCCGCGTCGTGGTCCAGCACCTGCCAGACCGCGTCCCAGGTGCCGACATCCGACCACGCGAACGACACCGGCAGCACGCCGGCCCGCGCGGTCCGCTCCATCACCGCGTAGTCGATCGAGATCTTGGGCGCGCGCGCGAACGCCGCCGCGTCCAGGCGCACGAAGTCGAGGTCGGTCACCGCCGCCTCGTACGCCGCGCGCGCCGCCGCCAGCACCTCGGGCACGAACGCCTCCAGCTCGGACAGCATCAGGTCGGCGCGGAACAGGAAGTAGCCCGAGTTCCACACCGCGCCCTCCGCGATCAGCGCCTCGGCCCCGGCTTGGCTGGGCTTCTCGACGAAGCGGGCGACGCGGGCCGCGCCCGGCGCCTCGGCGATCGGCTCGCCGCGGCGGATGTAGCCGTAGTCGCTGGCGGGCCGGTCGGGCTCGATGCCCAGCGTCATGGTGTAGCCGGCCCGCGCGCCCGCGGCCGCGCGCCGCACGGCGTCCACGAACGCGTCCGTGTCGGGCACGACGTGGTCGGCGGCCAGGATCAGCACCACCGCCTGCGGGTCGCTGGCCGCGGCGTGCAGCGCCGCCACCGCCACCGCGGCGGCGGAGTCGCGCCCCTGCGGCTCGAGCAGGATGTCGGCCGACAGGCCGAGCTGGTCGCGCTGCTCGGCGACGATGAAGCGGGTCTCGGCCGAGGCGATGACGGTCGGCGTGGCGAAGACGGACGCGTCCGACACCCGCCCCAGCGTCGCCTGGAAGGTCGAGGCCTGCGCATCCACAAGCCGGGCGAACTGCTTGGGCATGCTCTCCCGCGAGGCCGGCCACAGGCGCGTGCCCGTCCCACCACACAAAATCATCGGGTGAATGAG
>NZ_JAKSYP010000233.1:0-573 GCF_022829625.1 Methylobacterium sp. E-046
GCCGGTCATCGGGTGCTCGGTCATCAGCATGCCGCGGGCTTGGTTCAGCGCGGCACGCTGCGGTCCCTCGGCGGTGCGCAGCCGGTCCGCGAGGTTCGTCAGCACGTCCGTCGTGTCGATCGGGCCTGCGCCACGCACGGCATCACCGATCGACTGGTTCGGGACCTGACGCATTGCCGCGAAGGTATTGGTGGCGGCCTGCGGGCTGATGGCGGGGCCGAAGGCGCCGTTGATGTCCGTGGCGAGGCGGTCCGTCATGCCTTCGGCACGCGACACGATCGGCGCCGTCACGGCCTGCCGGGTCTCCGGCCGGACTGCGAGGCCCTGCGCCTGCCCTTGGAATGATGGCGAGGCATCGACCAGCATCGCATCGGATCCAAGCCCGCCCATGCGGCACCGGATCTGCGGCACGCCTCCTGCCTTGGCCGCGTCCTCTGCCAGGATCCGCGTCGCGGCCGGAGTGAACCCGCCCGACGGTCCAAGCGCGTCGCCCAGCATGCCGTATACCTTCCGGATCCCCGCCCCGCACGCCGCACCTGCCGCGGGGGCTGGCCCCCCCAACGCCCCACCAAC
>NZ_JAKSYP010000235.1:0-3104 GCF_022829625.1 Methylobacterium sp. E-046
GCCGGTCAAGAAGGCGGTTCCGATCGAGTACGTCCGCGTCTGCTCCACCTACGGCGCCGGCTTCTTCTACATTCCCGGCACCGACACCTGCCTGCGCCTCTCCGGCCGCGCGCGGTTCGAGGGCGGCTACCAGACCGCCTATACCCGCCAGTTCAACCAGGGTGGCGACACCGCGGGTTACGGCACCCGGATGCGCATCAACCTCGATGCCCGCACTCAGACCGGCTACGGCACCCTGCGCGCCTTCGTGCGCCTCGACGCCGGCTACCGCTCGGGTGGTCCCTACGGCGGCGGCACCTCCGGCACGCAGCAGCGCATCGGCCAGGCCTTTCCGGCGCTCGGCGTCGATCAGTTCGGCCGCGGCCAGTCGTACATGAACGTCGACAAGGCGTTCATCCAGTTCGCCGGCCTCACCGCCGGTCGCGCCTCCTCGTTCTTCGACTTCTACGCCCACGACTTCGAGTTCACCGGCGCCACGGCCGGCTCGGACGTGTTCTCGACGAACCTGCTCGCCTACACCGCCACGCTCGGCAACGGCCTGTCGGCCACGATCTCGGCCGAAGATCCGATCTTCCGCCGGACCGGCCTCTTCTCCCCGACGGTCAACGCCGCCAACGTCACGGTCAACGCGGCCATCACGAACTTCGGCATCACCAACTCGCCGATCCCGGTGATCACCGGGTTCAACGCCGCCGGCGCCCCGTCGCGCTTCAACTTCGTCGACGGCATCGAGAAGAGCCGGATGCCCGACGTCGTCGGCGTGCTCCGCCTCGATCAGGCCTGGGGTTCGGCTCAGGTCTCGGCCGCCGTCCACGAGCTGAACGTCAACAACGTCCAGAACACCCTCGGCTTCATCCCGGGCACGGGCCTCGGCACCGCCGCAACGGCGGCCACGGGCGGCTCGAACGTGAGCATCGCACACACCAACACGGCCTACGGCTTCGCCGTGCAGGGCGGCATCAAGGTCAACGCGCCGTTCATCGCTCCGGGCGACGCGCTGTACGTCCAGGCCGCCTACGCGAACGGTGCGCAGCTCTACTCCGGCTACTCCTCGTACTCGGGCTCCTACACCCAGTCGGCCACCACCATTCAGGGCCAGAAGTTCACGCAGTTCTTCAACGACGCGCAGATCAACCCGTTCACGGGCCAGATCGAGAAGAACGACAACGTCACGGTGTCGGCGGCCTACCTGCACTACTGGTCGCCGGAGTGGCGCTCGGCCTTCTTCGGCTCCTACGGCGAGCAGAACTTCGCCAGCGGCTCGCGGCTGGCCCAGGGCCAGATCTTCAACATCATCAACCCGGCGAACTCGTTCGGTGCCAACGGCGTGGGCACGCCCGGCACGCGCTTCTACGCGCTCAGCCAGGCGCTCCGCGACACCTACCAATTCGTCGCCGGCGCGAACGTGATCTGGTCGCCCGTCAAGGATCTGGATATCGGTCTCGAAGGCTTCTACACGCAGATCGGCGTGAAGAACGGCCGCGTCATCGACGTCGACAAGGATCCGACCGCCTACTCGCGCGTCGCCGCGATCAACGCCGGTGGCCTCGTCCGCACCACGACCTCGGACGGCGTCTCCCAGATCCGCGTCCGCATCCAGCGCGACTTCTAATTTCCAGATCGAGACCGGTTGTTCTCCAAAGCTTCCTGGTCTTGATGTCCCCGTGCAAAGGGACCCTCACTGCCCGGCCGAAAGGCCGGGCTTTTTGTTGTGCTGTTGCCGCGGTCGCTCTCCGGCAGGGCCAAAGAGATCCCCGGCGCCGGTGACCTGCGCCGGAAGCCCGACCTGACGGACGACGCGATCAAGGCCGCCACGGACGCCTTCCGGACGGACGAGGGCGCCAAGCCGTCCGCGTTCTAGTCCGGCCACAGGATCGGCGTGGGTAAGGCCCTCGCCATGCATCGGCAGGCAAGAAGCTGCTGACCGCTGTGTTGCCATTTGTTGCTGTAGCCGGATGGCAACAGTTTTAGTTCCACGGCCGGGCCCGGTCCAGGCAAAGGCCCCGGAGGTCCCGCTGCCGGCAACGTCGCGGTGACGGCCGACACGACGCTCAATCCCCGCACCTATTGCGGCGGGCTGCACATCACCGGGACGGCCAGCGTCACGCTCAATCCGGGCGTCTACATCATCAAGGACGGCCCGCTGATCGTGGACAAAACAGCCGGCATGACGGGCCAGAACGTCGGCTTCTACTTCATGGGCGACGCGGCCGGCGTGCTGTTCGACGCCAGCACCACGATCAGCCTGACGGCTCCGGTGAGCGGCCCGTTGGCCGGCTTCCTGATGACCGAGCAACCCGGCGTCTCGGCTCCGGTGCCGCCCCCGCCGCCGCCGCCCTCGCCGCCGTCGATGCCGCTGCGCGAGTACCGGATCATCAGCAACAACGCCCGCACGATGCTGGGCACGATCTACTTGCCGGCGGGCCGGCTGTTCATCGACGGCAAGGCGGCTGTGAGCGACCAGCCCGCCTACACGGTGATCGTCACGCAGCTCCTCGATCTCTACGATGGACCGACCCTGTACCTGAACGCCAACTACGACGCGACGAGCGTGCCGGTGCCGAAGGGCGTGGGGCCGGTGAACGGCAAGATCCTGCTCACACAGTAGGTCTGATGCCTGGGCCGCCCATCGAGCCGCGCCGCGCGGTGGCGGCATCGGAGTGCAGGGCGGGGGTGAAGCCGGAGGATATCCAGCCAAGCTGCGGCCGACGGAGCCGTGGGGCCCTGCGGCCGATACCGGGCCGGCCTGGCACCTTCCGAGCGGCGTCGATGGGACGCGCACTTGGCCGGGCGAGCCAGGACGATATGGCGGCCCGACCGATGGGGTGGACTCAGCAGTTGTCGGCGCCGGGCTTCACGGGCTGACCTTCCGGAGCCTTCTTCGAGCCGTCGTCCTTCATGGCGGCGCCCGTGTTGGTCATGGCGCCGACCGTGCCGGGGGACTCCGCCTTGGCGCCGGGGGGCACCTTGGCGGTCGAGCCCCCATCGACATTCGAGCTGCTGTCCTTCCCGGTGGCCGCATTCGTCGTCGTGCCGACGTTGCACGGCGCAGCAACAGCCAGGCTCGCTGACAGCGTGAGCATCGTGGCGGCGGTGGCGATCTT
>NZ_JAKSYP010000236.1:0-2352 GCF_022829625.1 Methylobacterium sp. E-046
CGCTGCTTGAGGATCAGGCCCTCCAGCGTCTGAACCGGCACGTTCATCAGCGGGCCGATAATGGAATAGATGAGATAGTAGAGAGGATGTATAGAATAAAAGTTTGAGAGGTAGCAACTGGCGGTGAGCGAAGAGTAGAAATTGTATTGGTAATTTAGGGATGTGAATTACGGTAGGTTGGGGCCTTGACGCGGGACAAAGGAAGAATAAGAATGATAGTAGAGCACATGGACCCTAGCCCACTCGACATCGGCCTCGTCCAGCAACGGCAGCAGCGTCGGCGCGAAGTCGATCAGGAAGCGATCCGGCGACGTGGTGCCGGGCTCGGCTTCAAAGTCCGGGAGAGGCCGGCCTTGCAGGCGGCTGCCATGATGGCGGCGCGGTCGTAGCGGCCGGCGACCACGAGGGGTCGGGTACGGGCGCCGAGTTGGATCAGGGCGCGGGCGCCGAGCAGGCCGGCCGGGATCTTGGTGCGGGCGTCGAGGCCAGCGCGGTCGATGCGGGTCCATGAGACGGTGCGGTGGGACATGGATCGTAAATCCTGCTCGGCGTCGCTTCCGTTTGCTGCGCCTATGAGCTAATATTGCTCAATCGCCATTGAGCGTCAACACATTATGCTCACGCACGAACAAATTTATATCACGGGACCGGGATGCTGACGGCGGCACAGATCAGGATGGCTCGCGGCTTCATGCGCTGGTCCGTTGCCGAACTGGCGAAGGCGTCCGGCGTCTCGTCGGCCACGATCAGGCGCATGGAGGAGAGCGACGGCGTGCCGAACTCTCTCGCCGACAACCTTGGCAAACTGCGGCGAACCTTCGAAGCTGCTGGGCTTGAATTCATCCCCGAGAATGGAGGCGGGGCCGGCGTCAGAGTGCGGGAGCGGAAAGGGTGAGCGCTAACCCGTCGGCCTTCATGCTGGACACCAACGTGTTCTCGCGGGTGTGCGACGGCATGCTGCCGCTGCTCAACAAAACCGGTCGGCGCTTCCTCGTGACTCGCGTACAGGCTGACGAGTGCAGAGCGACGTGCGATCCCGTCCGCCGTGCTGGTCTGCTGCAGGCAATCGAGGAAATCGCGCCAGAGCTTTGCCAAGCAGCCTCGTTCTGCCTCGACATCGAGGGTGCTGGCTTCGACCAAGCAGAAGTAGGCGACGACACCAATCAGTTTGATGCGATGCTCACGCGGCTCAAGGTGCTAGATCCCAAACCGCCGAGGAAAGACAAAAACCAGATCCGAGACATCGTGATTGCCGAGACGGCACTGAAGCTCGGCGCCACGCTGGTCAGCGACGACGTGGCTTTGCGGGCCATAATGACAGAGTTTGGCGGTGCGGCTGTCGCCTCAGAGTATCTGGCATGAGCCCTGGTCTGGACTTCATCCCTGAGAACGGCGGCGGAGCCGGGATCCGGTTCCGGGAGCGGAAGGCGGGTTCATGACACCGCGCTGGAGCCGCATCGGCGGCACGGTCTCGCTCGCAGGCTTCACTCTATTTGTGACGGCCCTGGCAGTCTGCGGGTTCACGGGCCTCGTGCCGTGATTGCTGCCACCTCGCCAGAACACCTCTCCGAGGTTCTGCGCCTCTGCAGGGCGCTCGCATATCGGGCACTCGATGCGAGGATCGTGGGGCAGTCCATGCCGGCGGAGCAGGCTGTCGCGCTGGCGAAAACAGCGCGCCTTCTGCAGGATTACGGTGTGGAGTGGCCTCCTCTTCTGGCGTAGGTGCTGCACGAACTGGCGTCAGAACCTAAGAGTGAGCCGCCGGGAGACGATGACCTGGAAGGCCTGACCCTCTTTCTCGCTGGCTTCAGCAGAAAGATCACTCGTGACCGTCGGTCGTGAGTTCATCCCCGAGAACGGGGCCGGGATCCGGTTCCGGGAGCGGAAGGGATAAAACTAGCGCTAGGTTCGTTAGGCCTCGACGAATTGCTCCGGGTAGGGACCAAGTATGCGCAGCCTCATCCTCGCCGTCAGCGTCATCGCTCTCGCCGCTCCCGTCTCAGCGCAGGCACCCGACCGCGGCAACGCGGACCTGCAGACCAACTGTGCGGGTGACGCCCTCGCATTCTGCGCCGGCATCGATTCGAACAGCCCGCAAATGGACGCCTGCTTCAAGAAGAACATGAGCCAGATGTCCCCGAACTGCCGGCGCGCCATCGATGCCTACGAGAAGGCTGGCGGTAAGTAGCCACTCGATCGTTCAATCACGGTCCGAATTCCGCGGAAGGGGTGGCCTCGGATCCGTAAGCGGAAGGGATAGATCACCGAGCTGAGCCGTTAGCGCATCGACGAACTCCTTCGACTAGGTATCAAATATGCGCAGCGTCATCCTCGCTTTCGGCCTCATCGCCG
>NZ_JAKSYP010000241.1:0-10535 GCF_022829625.1 Methylobacterium sp. E-046
ACCGTCTGCGGAACAGGATCGCCATGAGCATTCTGCTCGATGAGCAGGTAATCGCGGCCCTCGCCAGCGCGGTCGCGATATTGCGCAAGGCGAACGATCCTGGCGTGATAGACCTTGAGCATGCGATCCGCGCACATCGCATCAGCATTCTAAAGCAGCGGGTCATCCTCGGTGCGGCCGGCATAGAAGTGTGATGGAACAGCGCCGCCTCTACGTCGTCCGGGGCGTCGCCCAAAGTGGCACCGTCACCTACAATTGCCCGACAGCAGACTGGGCGCTGCGCAAGCTGCGCGACTTCAAAGCAGCCGAGCGCCGGGACATCACCGTCACCGGCCCAGATGGTGCCCTTCTGACGGAGGCCGACCTGATCGGCATGGTGGAGGGCTCAGGTGCTGCGCCCTCTGAAGAGGCGATCCCGGCAGCCTCTCAGGTTACTCGCGAGCCGGCCGTGGCATAGCAGTAGGTTCACGAGACCGGACTGGTATGTCGAACGTCCGCTGGAGGCTTCGGAAAGCGTCCCTGAGATCACCTACCTGACGTCGGGTGCCGCAATGCTTGAGCGGGACCGGCCTTGAATGCTCACCCCAGCATTCTAAAGGCAGATAGGTTCAGCCTCATGGGAGGACAGATGCCACGCTACTTCTTCGACGTCCTGCACGATGACGAGGACGTGACGCGCGACCACGATGGGGTCGACCTACCCAACCTTGAAGCGGCAGAGATCGAGGCCCTGGAGATCTGGAAGCGTATCCTCAGGGAGCGCACCGCAGGTGCCGCAGACCCGTTCCACTGGCACGTGGCCATCTTGGATGAGAATGGGACGGCCCTGGCTAAGGTCCCTTACCCATCCGATTTTGCGAGCGAAGCTTGAGGCCGAGCTGAGAAGTCCGGTTCCGCCCGCACCTTCAGTGCGTCTGGTGTGATACCCCTCCCGCTCCGTGCTCCTTACCGTAGCGCTGCCGTTTTTTGCTGTGTTTTGCTGTATCCTGCTGTCCCTCGGTTGGACACAGCCGTCCTTCTGCCGCCTCCACGTCGTCGCCAAGCCGAAGCCGATCGAAGCACCGCGCAGCAGGCCGGAGCAGCGCCGACGCTCTCGGACGTTCGCGTCTGCTCGGAAACGCTCGAAGATGTTTTGTGCACACCTGTGCACCCTGGGGTGCGGACCGGCTCGCCCAGCACGATCCGTGACTACGGGTGCCTCGGTCTGTAGAGTACAGGAACCTGCTCCCGCTCCTGCTCCCGCTCCCCTGTCGCTCTCGGGCTCGACACCGCCTCGGGCCGCATTGCGCCCCTCCTCATCCCGCCGCGGTGACCGCCTACACGACCAAGAACGCCATCATGCCTACCTGGAAATATCAGCCGGACTGGCGCTCTCAGTCTGCTTCCTCGCCCGCCACGGCCTCGACCGCCGCGATGACGTTCTCCAGCTCAGCGACCTCTCGCAAAGTGCTCCCAGCGGGCAGACCATCGTGCTCGGCCATCGCTAAGATGAGGTCGCGTTGCTGCGCCTTCAGGCGTTCGAGGAGAGTGTCGAGCTTGTTGGGCATGCGCGGGCTGTATCTGCGGATCGCGGCACTGGCTACTGGCGAGGCGCGCGCCATCCTGCAGCCTGTGCCTCGGCCTCAGAGCAGAACATCCGCTCGCCGGCCTGCTCGTCGATCATGACACGAGCATAGTCGCGGCTCTCGGGCAGGTAGTAGATGCGGTCGCCCGAGCGCGCGATGTTGCCCTTGATCGTACAGGTCATAGCTTCTTGTGTGGCGCGCGGCATCTCGGCTCCGGGCAGCGTCTCACCCTGACCACCCCGCCTCCGTCGGCGCCAGTCGGAAGGATCCTCGAACGTACCGGCCCAAAGCCCTCGCTTGCGAGTGCGCGCCTCTCTCTCCTGCCCGATGTAGTCCGCGGAATAGCGGCGGAAGGCGATGGCGTGGCCCTGCATGACCATCCAGGCGTTCAAGTCCTCGGCCTCTTTGCGGCAAACGGCGACCGTTCGCCCGTAACGGTCGGTATCCCTCGGTTCGCAAGAGATGTTCGCCTCGCCGATATGGTCGGATAAAGCAATCGCTGCTGCCTGCCCGCATTGATACTCTTGGTTGTTGGCGTCCTCGCAGACCTGAGCACTCTCCGGGGCGTCGATACCATGAAGGTAGATACGGGTGTTGCGGATCACCACCGTGTCGCCATCGGTGACGAATGCCCGACCGTTGATGGGGTCAGCGGCGAATGCGGAACCTAAGAACAGGATCAGGACCAGTCCCCAGCCGACCAACCCTTGTTGAGACATCGCTAAGTTCCCGACCCAGACCGCAGCAGGCCCGAGGTCAGAGACCTTGTCCATATCCAACCTCGTCGCGGCTCGGCCCTGCGCCCGAGGACAGGATCCGTTAACCATCCTGCACGAGCATGCTCTCAGCGACCGGCCGTATGCCGAGCGCCGGAAGAGCAGCACCGAGGCTTAATTCCCCCGTAGCCTCGGTGCGGCCTCGCTGGCGCAGCGGCGCTAAAGATCTGGGTTGCGGGCCGAGCTGGCGTGCGCCAGATTTAGCGCATGAGCGTCGACTTCTCGTACCTGTTGCGGAAGGAGGACCCTGGGGCTGCGCTCCGGGACCTCGACGACGTGGTCGTATTGGCGTCGGTCGTTACGGACGACGGCGAGACGATCCCGGCCGGCACCGAGGGCACGATCGTCGGCGTCTGGAAGGACGGCGAGGCGTTCTTCGTGGAGTTCGCTGAGCCCGAGGGTGCGCTAGCCACGGTCCGGCCGATCAACCTGAGACGCATCGGCCGCCACGCCCCGTGAGCCGGCAGGGCCTCCCGGCGCTCTTTGGCCTGCGGGTCCAAGGCGAGCGGATCGTTAGCTACTTACTCGACCCGACGCACCCCAAAGGAGGCTCTAAGGCCAAGTACCTCTTGCGGTTCGGCTTCACCGTCGAGGAGCCGCAGCTGCTGGCCGATGCCCTCGCCATTCACTACCAAGCCGCGCCGGACGCTCGCATGGTGTTCGATGAGGTCGGATCACAGCGCGTCATCTGCGAAGGTCCAATCATGGGTCTGGATGGGCGTGAGCCCTGGATCCGGTCCGTCTGGCTCGTCGAGCCCGATCTGTACGGTCGGCTGCTCACCGTCGTGCCGCTGCCGATGCGTGGAGCTTCCTCTCCGTAAAGCGAAGACCGGGAGATGAGCCTATGCCCAGGCGCCGTCCCGAAGCCCCTGAGGACATGCTTCCGGTCAGGGTCGAAGCGGTGCCCCGACGCGGGCTGAACCGGCAAGAGGCGGCTCGCTACGTCGGGATCAGCGCACCTAAGTTCGACGATCTGGTCCGGGATGGGCAGATGCCTCAGCCTTTCCGGATTGGCTCCCGAACTATCTATGATCTACGCAAGCTGGATGCGGCCTTTGATGTGCTGAGCGCACCCGAGGAGGTCGATAGCTTCGCCGATTGGGAGGAGTGGAGCCGATCACAACCCGAGCCGCCCAAGGGACGCCAAGCTGCAAAACAGGCCGGCATCGACGCGCACGCCGCGATAATCCAGGCTCGCAAGGATGCGCGGCGCCGATGCCCCGAGCCTCTGATGTCGGAGGAGTACCCGGGCTACCACCACGTCTACACCCCCGACACGCTGGCCGAGCAGTGGAAGTGCAGCACGACCCTCATCCGTAATCTGGTCCAACGCGGGGAATTGGCTGGAGTAAAGTACGGCGAGAAGCTGATCCGGATCACGGCTGGCACTGTGGTCGCCTACGAAAGCGCGAACCTCGTCGTAGCAAAGAAATGAATGGGCCTCAGCCGTAGGGGCCGCCGAACAGGTCTCCGAGCGCCTTGCGCCGGAACAGCGTTCGCCATCGCCGCTTCTGACGCTCCGGCCGGTCGTGGATCTGCATCTCGATCGGGACGGAGCGCAGGGCCACCGCGACCCGCGACGATGCACATCGCGGCTGCGAACAAAGCGCTGGCCGTATGGTTGTGCGGTCAAGCGCCCGGCTAAATCGGGGCGCTCCAGAAGCTTCTATAGGGAGAAGCTGCATGCCGCGGATCAGCGTGAAGCTCGCCGGTGATGGCACCCACATGGTCGTTCAGGATCACGATCCCGTAGCCAGCGGTATGAGCCTTGATGAGGCTGAGAACTTCTCGACCTTCCTACGCGTAGCCGCCCGGGTGAGACGGACGCGCCGGCTGCCTGATGCGGTGCGCCACCGCGGTATTGCAGCCGTTTGAGGCTGCCCCCGGTCCGTTTTGAAAACTCACCCCGGTGGGCTGCCAGCGGTTCGGGGAACCCGCGCGTCCTATCGATAGCGGCGGTGATGCCGCATCCGGCGGTAAGAACGCATCCGCCCACCACCCATCCGGTAGCCGCGTGCGTTACCCTCGCTTACCGCCCTGCGCCCGTCTAGACCGTCGCCCGGGCTGTTCATCTGCGCCAGTTGGATGCGACCAGAGGAGAGGAGGCCTTCCGCTTGCGCACTCGCGATGGTTCCGCCTGTCAGAATGGCTGCGAGGGCGGCAGTGCTCAGGAATTTCTTCATAAATCCATGTCCTCGTGTGGCACTCGCAATATTCACGGCTGAAGATCTGCCGCGTGCGATAGGCTGCTGGCTTTGTGCTTCAGATGCCAACGCTGGCTGCGCCAGCTTCAGCAGCTTGCTTAACCGTCGCTCCCTCACGAAGTGCGACAGCTATCGCGGCGGAGGACACATCGATCGCGCCAGCACGTTCATCGCTGTAATCTCGTCTGTTGTTCGCTTGTGTCTCTGCTCGTACAAAATACTTGTCCGGGTAGCGTTTGTTCATCCGCTCTCTCAGCATCGCACCGGCACTGAGAAAATCGCCGTCAAAATCCCTTGACTTGGCGCCGGCGTTCTCGCGAATTCCGGTATCGGACCTTGATTTAATCATTGAACCGTTTGCGGTAGGTGTAGGTCTAGCAGACAAGAATTCACCGGCCTTCAAAAACAAACTTTTGATGGTTCTCATAGGACTGACCGGATAGCTCGATAGCGAGCGTGACTAGATTTCTTATCTAGCACGCGGGAAGCCGCAAGGTTCCCAGATACTGCTTCGATGACGGCCGGCCAGAGAATTCGATTGCCGGTTGGCGCTCATGCGTTGCTGATAGCCAGCTAGGGCTCGCCTCAACTCCCAACCATGCGCCATCTTGAGCGTATGCCCAGGCAGCACGGCCAGACCTACGATCTGCGCCTCAGACGGCTCGCACCCCCGCGTTGCGCAGAGCCCCGTAGAACTTGCCCGGGTCGAACATGGCGCGGGCTTGCTGCAGGCTGATGGGTCGGCCACCGACATCCGGTGCCGCCATCATGCCGCCCGACCGCTGCTGGCCCTGCTTCTGAGTGGCAGCCGCAGCCTTCAGCGCGTTGCCGATCTGAGCGTACTGGTTGCTGGGTTGGGCCGGTTGCGCGGCGGGATCCGAGGAGAACCCGCCCGGCGCCGGCATGGTCGTGAAGGGCTGGCTCGACAGGGACGCGGCGTCAGGAGTCGGGGACGCCTGCCCCGGCACGGCCGAGCCTTGCCCCACGATGCCGTGTAACTCGAAACCGCCTTGCTGTGCCGTGCTGCCCATCGAGCTGCCACGAGGGGCCGCCACGCCCGGCAGGGCCTGTCCGGCGTCGAAGCTGTTGGCGTAGGCTTGCGTCGTCGCCAGCCGGTCGATCATAACCCGCGAATTTCCAGGCTTGAGCCATCAAGCGATGCGCTTCGTCGGGGCTGCCCGCGTTCTGCAGGGCCTGTGTGAGCTGCGGGTTCTCCTTCAGCAGGAACTGAGCCTGTGCCACCACCGGATCGGCCGCGCCCTGCGTGAACGCCCGCATGTTCGCGAGGCGGTCGGCACGCCATGAGAGGATGCCCCCGGACTGGCCTGCCTGCCCGCTCTCGGACGGGTCCGACCAAGAACCAGTAATGTTCGAGGGGCTGTAGCGCGACTCGTGCTGCGCGTAGGCCGCGACGGCGCCGAGACCATTTGGGTTCGTCAGGCCACCCTGCTGCAACGTGCTGATGAACCGGCCGCGGATGTCGTTCGGATCCGGCGTCGCCGCCTCGGCGCTGCTCGGGCCCAGTGCGCTCATGGCCGCGGAGGCGAGGCCCTGCGCCTGCGGCTGCACGACCGGCGTCGGCGCGCCGGTGGGTGGCGTCTGCGGTGTGTATCCTGTGTAACCTGGAGGTGTGGCCGGCGGCACGTCCTGAGGCATGCTCTGACCCATGCCACCCTGACCCTGCGCCTGGACAAGCGCCTGCATCTGCAACCAATCCTGGATGGACGGGCTGAGACCCCCGCCGCCGTCCGCGAACGAAGGCAAGCCTCCGAAGCCGCTTCCATCGCTCATGCGGAATGCCCCATAGTTGCGAAATCCGTCTCGCTGGCGGGCATCAGTCGATTTCGGGTGTTTCTGTGTGCGGGTTCGAGGCAACGGCCGTCCTGAGACTCCGCTGGCGATCCCGGTGGCTATCGACAGAATGGCAGGGCAGAGCCACATTCTCAGGCATGCGGCGCACGGCTGAAATTCTGACCACGCTCGTCGTCTTCACGGTTGTGATGACCGCGATAGGGTGGGCAATCCGCGGCGGCGTAGACTGGTCGTACTCGTGGGTAATTGACCAGATCGGCCATGCCGGGTTCTGGGCCATCTTGTTCCCCTTGTGGGTTGCCGCTGGGGTCTACGCATGGCGCGCTCATCGCCCGAAGGCCGGCAGCGCCGCCGGGAAGTACGGCCGCGTCCGATCCGACTGAGACAGCAGCGCCGCCTGCGTCCCTCGGGCTCCAAGCTGGCCGAGCGCCGCTGCCCGCTGCTGGGTGAGACCGCGGGCGTTGATCGCGTCCAACAGCATGTTCAGCCGAACGCCCTGCGTCATCGTCACAGCATCAGCGAGCTGCCGGTTGCGAGCCACATCTGACTCTCGGCCCATGGCGTTGACGACCGCCTTACCCGCCCGCGCCGCTTGCGCCAGAGCATAGCCCTTCGGACCACCGACGAGGCCTGCCATGGTCCCCCCGAGATCATCGCCCATCGTCGTGCGCGGCGCGATCCGATCCGCTGCCTGCGTCCGCTGCGCCGTCTGGGAATTCCGGACGATGTTGCTGTCTGCCTCGGTGAACGCCCTCTCCCGGTTCACAGCCCCGACGATCCGGTCCACCGGACCCTGACCGTGAAGCTGGGCGAGGTTCTGCGCGTTCCAGCCCCCCTGCCCGCTGCGGGGGTCGATCTGAAGGAGTTGCTGAAGGGCCGTGAGGTCATTCGGCTTCGTGCCCACCGCCTGATCGATTGCGGCGCGTGAACCCTGCGCCATCGCGGCGCGCTCGGCCGGCGCCATGCCGCCGAGTTGGCGGGCGAGGTCGGCCGGTGCCGTCGCGGCCTGCCCGGACCCTCGACGCCATACGGCGGGAGATCGCGGCCGCGGACCCGCAGCGAGCCGCTGCCCGCGTCGCGATCCTCCGTGCTGCCTGGGCAGGCCTGCTGCCGGCTCCCGGTGAACCGGTGCGGCTGTGACCACTCTTTTCGCGCGCACGCGCCCGCGAGTGGGAAAAGTTGGCATCATTCAGTGAGAGAGAGCCTCTAAGGTACCTCAGCTACCGTACCGGCCGGCTACAAGACGCGCAGACCTCGGGCCGCGACCTCGGTCGGCACCCCGAGACGCTTCGGGCGCCTCGTTCGCGCTTGCCGCTTCACGGGAGCCCTGATCTCGCTTTCCGCTCGTCTAACCTCCTGTCGCCGACTTGTCGTCCAAGCGTAATTCATTGCTACCGTAAGCAGCATGGCATTCTGGACCATTCTCGTGTTCAATCTGATCGCCTCGCTAGCCAGACGGCCCATCTCTTCATAGAGCATTATTGTCTCCGATCTGGCTACGGCGCCTAGGTGCCCCAAAATCTAATCCGCTCACGCAACGGTGTATGCGAAGGGTCCCTCCCGTGGACCAACTTGGGTTTGGTCTCCGAGGACACTGCGGGCAGAGGCGATAATCTGAACAGTCTGCCTGCGGTCACAGGCAGTCCGCGCCAAGATCTCTAGATCACGCAAATATGAGATCAGCTGCTCGCGCGAAATTTCACCTATGTTAAGAGTATCATTTACCCTGGAGGAAACGCTACGCTCAAGCTCTTCCCAAAAGGCCATAGGGATCTGCGGGTGATGGTTCATGGAGGCCACTGCTATGAATTTGCCAAATATTATATATGTACGCAGAATGAAAACTCTATCTAATGTTGGCTTCTAATCATTTTGATTAACGTCCTTACGCACGACATTGTGCTGCCTATAGCCGGCATTCAGACCCACTGGCGAATGGCGCTGACCACCGCCGTCAGCATCAAGGTCCGCGACGACGCCGGGGCGGTTCGCCAGCAAGCCGCTGCTACTGCACTGCACGGCCTTGCTGAGGAGTTGCAGGAACTGATGTCCGGGGCGACCTCGACCTGCATTCCGTCTGCATTTGCAGGTGAGCGCGTTGGACGCGTGGCGATAGACGGCAGCTATGACGGACATGTGGTAGAATAGACCATGAGCGGCAGGGGAAAATTCCAACCGGGGCGGAGCGGCAATCCTGCGGGCAAGGCCAAGGGCACCCGCAATGCGACGACGCGCGCCATTGAGGCGCTGCTGGACGGCGAGGCCGAGGCCCTGACCCGCACGGCGATCGAACTTGCCCAAGGGGGCGACACGGTAGCCCTGCGGATGTGCCTCGATAGGCTTGTTCCGCCCCGCAAGGACAGGCCGATCACCTTCGCCTTGCCGCCGATCACCACCACAGACGACCTACCGCTGGCCACCGGCGCCATCGTGGCCGCGGTCGCTGCCGGCGAGCTGACGCCCTCTGAGGCGGCCGAGATCTCCAAGACCCTCGACGTGCATGTGCGGGCGATCGAGGCGACCGAGCTGCACCGACGGATGGCGGCATTGGAGGCACGGGGAACATTAGGCTGAAGGCCCTAGAGGCTCGCATCGTCCGCCTGGAGGTGAAGCGCGGCACCGGCCGGTTTGACGGCCTGTCCTACGAGGAGATCGAGCAGGCGCTGTTCGAGAACCTGCACAAGATGGCGACCGCGGCCGGCGGGATCGATGAACTGATGGCCGAGTGGGACGACGCCACCGACCAGGAGGAGTTGGCCTTGATCGCCCAGATCAGGTCCCATCAGCGCGACGTCCGCGCGAGCTACCTGGAGATGGAGGCCCGGCTGTGTCCACGACCCTGAAGGCCCGCATAGTGCGGCTGGAGAACCGCTACCCCGATCTGAAGCCCGGCCCGGAGCGCCTGACCGACGAGGAGTTGGAAGGCGTCATCGGTGTACTGCGCCAGATCGAGGCCGGTGAGACGGTAGATCCAGCGCGCATGGAGTGGGCGACGGAGGTCATGCACCGAGGGGAGATGCTGTGAACGAGAACGAACTCACACCGGCTGCTGGTGCTGATCTCCTGCTGAAGGCTGAGGTCGCCCGGCGGGAATTCGCAGCCACCCAGGCGTACCTACAGCGCGGCCGGAAGTTCAAAGACCTGAGCGATGAGGACCTGCGCGAGCAGTGGTCCGAGGCTTGCCGAGAATGGTCGAAAAGGGGGTTGTACGACCGCCCCGGCGTCTACGACGACGCTGAGGCCGAGTTGCGGCTGCGTGGCCAGCCGTTGCCGTACGACATAGTGCAGGACGAGATGAACACCCTCGTCGCCGAGGCGGATGCGAGGGTCAAGCAAGCGACCCCTGAGGATTACCGGAAGATGGGCGAGCAGTTGGTGTCCCAGTACGTTGAGGAGCGGGAGCGGGAGAACTAGCGGCGGCGCTTATAGGAACCCGCTCCCCGAATGCCCCTTGAAGGCGTTGCTCTGCCGAACCTGCCGCAGCCATCGCCGCCCCCGCACGGCCGTATTCCCGCGCTACATCCGCACCGTCGCTCCGGCTCGGATGCCGAACGACACAGGGCCGAACCACGTCATCACGGGATCCGGCCCGACGCCCCATCTCTATCCCTGCTGCATCGTCACCGACCCGTGGTCGGGATCGACCGCTGCAACCCGTGGGCCGTGAACGCCCATGCGGATCAAAACCTGCAGCCCGCGGTTGCAGGCCTCCGTGAGCCGGTCGCTGTCATCGGTTGGCAGGACCAGCAGCAATTCGCGCATTACGCCCTGAACGACGATCGCGCGTTCGCCCTCCTGAAAACCGCAATCGCACGCTCGCACGAGCGCCGAGGCGACGTTCTCGGCGATGATCTGCGCGATCAGCTCAAGATCCGGTCTCATCGTTTCAGCTCAGCTCGATCGGAAGAGAGCAGGGTGGGTGCTCCCGCATTGCAAAGCTGGATCTGCGAGCACAATGTGTTTGCGCTCTTTCAGATAGGTGCATCGTGGACGAGAACGCTGAGAACATCGAGGCCGGAGCCACCGATTATACCGGTCTGACGACGAACCTCGTCTCAGCCTACGTGTCCAACACTCGTGTGCCGCCAGCGGAGCTACCAGCCTTGATCGCCAGCATGCATGCGGCGCTTGGCGGGCTTGGGCGAGGTAGCGCAACCCAGGCTCCGCCAACCTAGAAG
>NZ_JAKSYP010000277.1:0-176195 GCF_022829625.1 Methylobacterium sp. E-046
TGCTGCGCAGGGCCGCCGAGCGCACCGTTGAAGGGCTATGGTCGGCCATCGGACAGCTCATCGACACTGTCACCCCAGACGAGTGCGCTAACTTCTTCGCCGCGGCAGGATACGACCCAGATTAAACCGAAAACGCTCTAGGCGGCGGTGAAAGACATCCTTCGTAAAGCGTGACAGCATCCACACCGTCTAGCTGAGTCTGCGACGACGCAACGCGTGGTTTGAGAGTACCGCCAAATGATCATCAAGAGAGTCTGAGAGGAGACGCGATCTGGCAGCGCAGCGACGTCCGCTTTTCAGGTTTCTAGTCCGGAAGCGGACCAGCGGCGTTCGGCTAGTCCACGTCACGCCGGGTCCTCAGCGCGCACAGAACCGGACTTTCCACTTTGCGCCCAATTCAGCCATTCAGGGGCATCTGCCGACATCTCCGAAGCGGACATCGGCGCGGAGCGAGTCAGATGTCACAGTTACGTCGCTTCCGAACCTTCATCTGTGGCCAGCGGATGCTCGCTCGTGACCTGACGGTTATAGCGGATGCGGGAGGCAACCGGGCCTGCAGCAGCCTCGATGCGTGGGCCAGGCATGAGCGACACGCCGCTTGTTCAGTTCGATGCCCGATCTCAGTTACAGCCCCATGGCCACTCAGTTCGACGTCATCATCATAGGCGGAGGCCCGAACGGCGTCCGCCTAACCCCACGCAAGAGCTTCGAGGCGTGGCGCGAGGTCGTGCACGGCCGCTCGCTCCCCTGGACGGATGCCGAGGCCCGCACCGCGGAGGCGCTGAGGGTCACGCTCCTGGAGGTCATCCTCCGCCTCAGCGATACGGCCGAGCGCGAGCGCAAGGAGGCGCAGGAGCGGCAGGAGCTCCTCATCGCCGAGTTGAACCACCGGGTCCGCAACATCCTCAACCTGATCCGAGGCGTGGTCACCCAGAGCCGGGCCAGCGCTGGCGAGGCGGAGGACTTCACTGCCGTCGTTGGCGACCGCATCCAGGCGCTCGCCCGGGCCCACGACCAGGTCACCTCAGCCAACTGTGGACCCGGCTCGCTCGCCGAGCTCCTCACGGTCGAAGCCTCGGCCTACCTCGGCGCCAAGGCCGACCGCGTCGTCCTCGACGTCCTGCTCGAACCGCAAGCCTTCACCACGATGGCGCTCGTCGTGCACGAGCTGATGACCAACTCCGCCAAGTATGGGGTGCTCAGCGACAGCGGTGGCCGGGTCGACGTGCGCTGGGAACGGGACGAGTTCGACAGCCTCGTTATGCACTGGGCCGAAACGGGCGGTCCCGCCGTTAAGGCCCCGACCCGACGCGGGTTCGGCTCTACGATCATCGAGCGTTCCGTGCCCTACGAGCTCAAGGGCGAGGCCGAGGTTCGCTACGCGCTGACCGGCCTGACCGGGCGGTTCTCGATCCCGGCCGCGTTCGTCCGCGCCGCGCCGCCGCGGGCGGTCCGCGCCGTACAGTTTGAAGCGGTCCCGTCCTTTTCCTTCGGCGGGACGGCGCTGGTGGTCGAGGACAACATGATCATCGCCCTGGAGGCCGAAGAGGCGCTCACCGCGCTTGGGGCCGACACGGTCGACATGGCGGCCTCGGTCCGGGAGGCGCTCCGCCTGATCGATGTCTCGCCGCCGGACCGGGCTCTCCTCGACGTGAACCTCGGGTCCGAGACGAGCGTCGCGGTGGCGCGGCGCCTGGCCGAGCTCGGCATCCCGTTCGCGTTCGCGACAGGGTACGGCGAGAGCTTCCAGGTCCCGCCCGACCTCGGCGACGTGCCGGTGATCAAGAAGCCCTACGGGGCGGACAGCCTGCGGCAAGCCTTCGGCCGACCTCGGACCCATTGAACCCGAATGGTGGTGAGCGGACGCTGGGCCCGAGCCCTTGGACGCCTACGCGTTGAAGCCCTCGGGCTTGTAATGCAACGGTGCAGGCGGGTTCGCCGTATCCGGCGTGAGCCGGGGGGGCCTCCCGGAGGCGTTCGCGGACGGAGGCGAGAGCAGTGAGGACGCCGAAGGGTTTCGCCGAATTCTCTTCCCGGGTCGCCCGAGCGGCAGGGCGGCCTTCGACCTTTGCGATCAGCATCGGGCTGATCGTCGTCTGGGCGGTCACGGGACCCCTGTTCGGGTACTCCGACACCTGGCAGCTCGTGATCAACACCGGCACGACCATCGTGACGTTCCTGATGGTGTTCTTGATCCAGAATACCCAGAACCGGGACGGGGCCGCCATCCAGGCCAAGCTCGACGAGCTCATCAGGGCGAGCGCGGCGCAGAACCGCTTCATCGGCATCGAGAACCTGACGGAGGAGGAGCTCGACGATCTGCGCGCCCGCCTCGCGTTGCACAACGGTGCGAGCCCCGGCGCCATCGTAGAGGCGGCCGACCAGGCGGAGGCTGCGGCCGATGCCAAGGCCCGCGAGGCGGCGGCGCGGGTCGCAGGCGCCCCGAGCTACCCGAGCTGACGAGCCCGGCGCGCCGGCTACGGCGCGCGGCAGTCCATGGCGGCGATCGCCGCGACGACGCTCAGGGCCCGGCGCCGGACCTCCAGCGAGGCGGTAGAGCCATCCGCGACGACGGTCGCCTCGCGCTTGAGCGCCGCGTTGCAGGCGCAGGAATGGTCTCCGGCGGTGTCGTAGCAGGCGTCGTGGCGCATGCAGACGGCATCGAGGGCGTCGGTCGGGGGTAGGCCTTCACCGCGCTGGCCCTTGCCGCAGTAGCTTCCGTGGAAGAGCTCCTTGCTGGCGACGACTTGGCCGAGGTCGCCCTTCGGCGGGGCCGGCGCCTCGGCCCGGCCGCCGGGCTTGAGTTCGTTGGCCGGGCCGCCGGCCCGGGACCCGGAGGAGCGCAGAGCCTTCGGGATGCCGGATCGCTCGCCGGGCTCGTTCAGGGCCTCGCCGGCCTTGCTGTTCGGATCGAAGAGATCGGGCAGCGGCGGGGGAGGCCCCGGGCGGGGCTCCTCGACCTCGACGGTCTCGGCAGGCGCCTTCTGGACGCCTTGCGCCATGACGGCGTGCGGGCAGGCCACGAGGAGCAGCCCAAGCAGTGCGAGAAGAGATAGTTTCAACGACGACCTCTTGGTCAGCGGCCCTAAACTCGAAGCTCGGGTTTCCCGTTCCGGGTCGGGCTTCGCGACGCTTCCGGAGATCCTGCGGCGGCGGGAAGGCGCCGGAACAGGCCCCGGAGGATGCGGAACTGCAGGAAGCGAGCTTCAGGACGGCCCGGGCGAGCGGGACCGCCAGCAACGCGAGGACGGCCAGGAAAGTGTTGAGCACCGCCGACGACCACCGACGCCTGGCCCGGAAGGCCGACCGGGTCATTCGGAAGGGGGGATTCTTCCTATCGGACCTGGCGGATGCGGTCAGGCCGTTCGTCATGCCCGAGCCCGAAGTGGTCGAGAGCCGAGGGTCGGATCACAGGGGTGTCCAAGTCCGGAAACGCGTGTCAGGCCGAGGCGACGACCTTCCCGACGAAGGCAAGGATGTCGGCCGGCAATGTCCGGGGTACTGCCCGACCCATCGTTTGGGACGTTGGCACCCATGCGTGGTTGCGAGGCGGCCACTGACGCCCTTCGAACGAGCCGAGCCATCATGACCCAGTTCGAGCAGCGGCAACTGGCACAGGTCGTCGCCGGCCTCGCCGAGGGCGTGATCCTGATCGGGCCGGATCACACCATCGCCTACGCCAACGACGCCGCCCTCGCGATGCATGGAGTCGCCGAGATCGGCGACCTCGGAGCCACGGTCGCCGAGTACCGGGCCAACTTCGTCCTGCGCTACCGCAACCACCGCGAGGTCGGCCCCCTGCAGCATCCGGTCGAGCGCATCCTGGCCGGCGAGGCGTTTCGCGACGCGGTGGTCGAAGTCCACAATTTCCGGGATCCCGCGAGGATATGGACGCATCGGATGCGGGGACTGGTGACGACGAACGATGCCGGTGCACCGACCGGCCTCGCGCTTCTGATGCAGGACGCCAGCGACCTTTACGAGGCGGAGGAGCGGTTCGAGTGCATGTTCCGGGCGAACCCGGCCCCGGCCGTGGTCTGCCGGCTCTCCGACCTGCGCTACGTCAAGGTCAACCAGGGTTTCGTCGAGCTCACCGGATACGTACGCGACCAGGTCATCGGCCGGACATTCACCGAAGTCGACCTTCTCGGACAGGGCGAGCATCGCGCCTCCGCGGTCGAGCACCTCCATGCCGGCACGACCATCAGGCAGCGGGAGGCGTGCCTCTCGGTCCCGTCCGATGCCGAGAAATACGTCATCGTCGCCGGCCATCCCATCGAGATGCCGGGCGGCGAACGCTGCATGCTGTTCACGTTCGCCGACCTGGAGGACCGGCGGAAGGCGGAGGCCGAGCTCCGTCTCAGCGAGGAGCGCTTCGCCAAGGCGTTCGAGCTCAGCCCGATCCCGACGGTCCTCCTCAGCTCGGCCACCGACCTGCCGACCAGCGTCAACGACGCCTACGCCTCTACCTTCGGCGATGCTGAAAGCGCTTCCGCGATGCCCTGGGTGGAGGAGGCGGAGCGGACGCGCTTCAAACGGGAACTCCAGCGCTACGGCAGGGTGCGCGCCTTCGAGGGGCGCCTGCGCACGCGCGACGGCGACGTCCTCGACTGCCTCGTCTCCGCCGAGAAGGTCACCGTCGGCGGCGGTGAGGGCCTCCTCTGTGCCGTGCAGGACATCTCGTCCCGAAAGCGGACCGAGACCGAACTCATCTCGGCCATCGAATCCGTCATGGCTGACGCGTCGTGGTTCAGCCACGGCGTGATCGAGAAACTCGCCCTGCTGCGCAACCCGCCCAGGCCGGGCAAGCCGCAGGCGGTGGCCGAAAAGCTCACGACCCGCGAGGGTGACATGCTGGAGGGCATTTGCCGCGGCGACACGGACGAGGAGATCTCCAAGGCGCTCGGCGTCTCGCTGAGCACCGTGCGCAACCACGTCGCCAGCCTGTATCGCAAGATCGGCGTCAACCGACGAAGCGCCGTGGTCGTCTGGGCCAGGGAACGCGGCATAGGCGAGAAAACATCATTTGAGCATTACGGCAAAAATACAACGCGAAAACCAGGTCGAAAACACTAAGCGGCCTAAGCTGAAATACTTTTATGTAAATCGGCGGAACATCGATTCGATAGAATTATTCGGTGGGTGTAGCTCTGCTCGTTCCGGGCATCTCGACGACGGCTAAGCCGGACAGAGAGGTGCCGCGAATGGGCAAGGGCCGCAAGGTTCTGTCGAGCGATCACGCCCGTGCCCTGATCAAGCAGGCCATCGGCATGATCTTCGGGGACACCAAGGTCGAGGCGGAGGCCACGACCGAGATCGCGACGATTGAAGCGCGGCACACCACGGACAAGCCAACTCGACCCCGGCGCCCCGCGCGCACCTAGCCCCGGCCCCGTAGGCCATCGAGACCCATGCCCCAGCCCGCGCAGGCCATGCGTCGGGACCCTTCCGCACGCCGAAAACCGGAGCCCGTCATGTCTCTCCTCGCCTGGATCGTCCTCGGCCTGATCGCCGGCTTCATCGGCAGCAAGATCGTCAACAACACCGGCCAGGGCCTGCTCGTCGACATCCTGCTCGGCGTCGTCGGCGCGGTCGTCGGCGGGTTCCTGTTCAACCAGTTCGGCGAGCCCGGCGTGTCGGGGGTCAACCTCTACAGCCTGCTCGTCGCCATCGTCGGCGCCGTGATCGTGCTGTGGCTCTACCACATCGTCATGGGCCGCCGGGTCGTCTGACCCACCGCGCCCTTCCAGCTTACCGACCTCACAACTCAGGAATACCACCATGGCCACCGTTACCGAGCCCACCCCCGTATCCCCCAGTCGTCCGATCACGGATCGCACCGTCGTCGACCGCGACCAGCCGCAGACCACCATGGTCACTCCGGCCGAGGACATGCGCACGATGATGCTGCATTCCGTCTCTTGGGGTGCGGTCCTCGCCGGAGCCACGGTCGCGCTGATCTCGCAGGTCATCCTAAATATGCTGGGGCTCGGCATCGGCCTCTCGACGGTCGATCCGATGGGCGACGGCACCCCGGCGGCGAGTTCGCTCGGCATCGGTGCCGGCTTGTGGTTCGTCGTCTCCGGCGTGCTGGCGGCTGTAGCCGGCGGCTACTTCGCCGGACGCCTGTCCGGCAAGCCGTCGACCTCAACGGCGGGCTATCACGGCCTCCTCGCCTGGGCGGTCTCGACGCTCGTGGTGCTGTACATGCTGTCGTCGGCTGCCAGCGGCATCGTCAGCGGCGCCCTCGGCACCGCCTCCTCGGCCATCGGCGGGGTCGGCAACGCCATGGGCGGCTCCGCCTCGACCCTGGCGCAGGCTGCCGCCCCGTCGCTGACCAAGGTCACCGACCCGTTCTCGAACATCGAGTCCAATGTCCGCAACGGCACCGGGTCCGATCCGGCCGCGCTGAAGGACACCGCGGTGACCGCCATGCGCGCCGCCGTCTCAGGTGACGGAGCACAGCAGGCCGCTGCCCAGGAGAAGGCCGCCGTGGCCCTTTCCAAGGCGCAGAACATCTCGGTCGAGCAGGCCCGGACCCAGGTCGCGCAGTACACCCAGCAGTTCAAGGAGACCGTCACCTCGGCCAAGGAACAGTCCAAGCAGATTGCCGACGCCACCGCGCGCCGTGTCTCCCAGGGCGCGCTGTTCGGAGCCCTCGCGCTGATCTTCGGGGCGCTCGCATCCTTCTTCGCCGGCCGTGGTTCGGCCGTCGATCCGACCGTCACCCGCACCGCCCCGAACACCCTGACGCCGCGCCGGGCATGAGCGTCGGCGACCGCGCCGCGACCGAGCCCCGCGGGCTCGGGACGCCCTTCGGTACCGCGGCGGAGGTCGCCATCGGCGAGGAGGCGGTTCTCTCGCTGATCGAGGAGACCGCGCGCATCGAGAAGCGTGCGCTGGAGACCGAACGGGTCCGTGTCAGCACGCGAACCGACACCGTCGACCAGGTCCTGCGCGAGACCCTGCGCAGCGACATGGTCGGCGTGACCCGGGTGCCCGTCAACCGGACCCTCGCCGAGGGCGAGGTACTCCCGGTGGTCAGGACGGAGGCCGGGGTGACCATCATCCCGGTGCTGGAAGAGATCCTCGTCGTCGAGAAGCGCCTCTTCCTGAAGGAGGAGGTGCACATCCGTCGGACCACGGCGGACGAGGACGTCGAGATGCCGGTGACGCTGCGCAGGCAGCACGCCGTGATCGAACGCGTGTCCCCCGAGGGGCACGTCACGGAACAGGCCGCCATGCACCCGTCACAGGAGCCGACATCATGACCCAGACCATCACCGCCATGTACGACACTCATCCCGAGGCGGTCGCCGCCCAGGGCAAGCTCGTCGGCCTCGGCATTCCCGCCGGTGCCATCAAGCTCATCTCCGGCACCCAGGCCGGCGCGGCCGGAACCGCGATCAAGGCCGACGAAGGCATGTGGGGCTCGATCAAGGACTTCTTCATGCCGGAGGAGGACCGTCACGCCTACGGCGAGGGCCTGCACCGCGGCGGCACGATGCTGAGCGCCGAGGTTGACGACGCGCACGTCCACGCCGCCTCCGATATCCTGGAGGAGCACGGTTCGGTCGATCTCGACGAGCGCGATGCCGCCTGGCGCAAGGAAGGCTGGGACGGTCGTGCGACCGGTTCCACCACCGGGACCGCGCCGGTTGCCAACGCAGCGCTCGGTGAGGGTGCGATGTCGTCCGACCACGCCGCCACGACCCGCGACACCGGCCTGCACGCCGCCGCACCGTCCGAGGCCGTCGCCGCCCACGGTACCGCCACAGGCACCGATTACATCCCCGTGGTCGAGGAGCGCCTCAACGTCGGCAAGCGCATGGTCGATGCCGGCCGGGTCCGGGTTCGGTCCTACGCCGTCGAGAAGGATGTCAGCGAGAACGTCACCCTCCACGACGAGACGGTGAACGTCGACCGTCGCGTCGTCGACCGCGCCGTCACCCCGGGCGACATGGCGCTGTTCGAGGACAAGGTCATCGAGGCGACGGAGATGCGCGAGCAGGCGGTGGTGTCGAAGAACGCCCGCGTCGTTGGTGAGGTCGGCATCCGCAAGGATGCGGCCCAGCGGGTGGAGACCGTGACCGACAAGGTCCGCCACACCGAGGTCGAGGTCGAGGACGGTCGCGGGACGGTCAGCCGTACCGGCACCACCGGCACCTCCACGGAAACCACCCCGCGCAAGCCGCTCTGAAGCGCTCAAGTCCGGGACCGGTTCGAGCCGGTCCCGGCTCCGTACGATTCCATGTCCACCTATCGCGAAAGCCCCGTCGCCGTGACCAAGCTCCGCCACCTCGTCGTATTCGCGGCCCTCGCATCGTCATGCGTCCCGCTCGGCGCGCAGGCTCTTGAGAAGACCGGTTCAAGGGCATCGCTGAAGCCGTTCTGTTCGGCCGACTACGCCCGTTTCTGCAACGGCCTCGACCTGAACGGACCCGAGGTCGTCGCCTGCTTCCGCAAGAACGCCCGGGAGGTCTCGCCTGGCTGCCGGGCTGCCATTGCCGACTACGTCGTGACGGCCTCCGAACAGTCCGCCCCCTCGCGGTAGCGGTCGCTCGACTGCCCGGTCCGCATCCCATCCTAACCCGAAGGAAACCCCATGAAGATCCTCAACACCCTGTCCGTAGCGGCGGCGATAACGCTCCTTGGCGCCGGCATCGCCTCGGCCAAGCCATGTGCGGTCGGAACGACCACGAACAGCACCGGCCAGGTGGGCTCGGCCGACGCTTCCTCGAAGGTCGACGGTGACACGACCGCGAAGGTTTCGCCCGGTGCCAAGGCAGAATCCCCCGGGACGGTCGGCGCGATGAACAACGTCGGCTCGAACGCGACGCCCGCCACCAACGAGGCCAAGCCGCCCGAGGGCAAGGTCGTGAAGCCCGGCGACGACGATTGCTGATCGGCCCAAAGGTTTCATTGAAACGGAACGGAGACACCCGATGAGTGACGGCTTTCCCTCGATGACCGCGCTGCTCGGCCTGTTGGCCGTGGCGGGCTTCCAGAACCGGGACAAGATCCAAGAGATGCTCGGCGGATCTGGCCACGGTGGTCCCGCAACCGCAGGTACGCCCGCCGGACAGGGCGGGATCGCGGGACAGGATGGTCTCGGCGGCCTGCTCGGTAATCTCGGAGGCGCCCTTGGGGGTGCTGGTGCCGGTGGCCTGCTCAGCGGCGGCCTTGGCCAACTCGTTGACCGCTTTCGCGAGAACGGCCACGGCGAGGCGGCCGACTCCTGGGTCAACCACGGGCCGAACGCCGAGATGAAGCCCGATCATTTGAGATCGGCCATCGGTCCTGACGTCCTCGATAAGCTGTCGAGGCAGACCGGCCTCTCGCACGACGACCTTCTGTCCAGGCTCTCGCGCGAACTGCCTTCCGCGGTGGACCGCTACACCCCCGACGGCAGGCTTCCGTCCGCGGTCGCTGGCATGCCCGCCTGAGAAGCCACCCGGTCGATCCCGTTGGTATCGAAGCCGCAGAACCGACCGGCCACACGTTTGCACCGGGGCACGTAAATCCCCGTCACGGGAGGGACAGATGTCCGGAAGCGTGCACGCCAAGGCCGCCGAACACCACAAGGCGGCGGCCAAGTCACACCAGAAGGCCGCTCGCCACCTCGACGACGGCAACGAGAAGAAGGCCGCCAAGCACGCTTCGAAGGCCGACGACCGGGCGAAGAATGCCAACCAAAGCTCGATCAAGGCGCGACCCAGGAAGGCCGCGTCGAAGAATTAGTCAGCGCCTCGCATCGGCTCGAAGCGTGTTTTGCTTCGGGCCGGCTCAACTTTGAACCAAACGGAGATTGACCAGTGGACGAGAACCGCATCACCGGCGCCGAGAAGGAACTCGGCGGCAAGGTTCAGGGCGCCGTCGGCGACGTCACGGGCGACCGGGAGACCCAGGCCAAGGGTACGGCTAACGAGGTCAAGGGTGCCGCCGAGAACCTCGTCGGACAGGCCAAGGACGCCGTGCGCGACGTTGCCGGACAGGCGAGCGACCTCGCCGACAAGGCGATCAACCGGAGCCGCGACGCCTTCCCCGAGGCCGAGCGTGCCTACCGGCAGGGTGGCGATGCCGTCGCACAGTATGCGAAGGAGTCCCCGCTGGTGCTGGCGGCCATGGCCGGAGCCATCGGATACCTGCTCGCGATGGTCGTTCACGGCCGTCGCTGAACGGCCGTCGCCCACGGCTACGCTTCCGACGAGAGCGGTCCTCGGACGGGGACGAGACATGGCGGACCCTCCGATGCCACCCATGCGCACGCTGATCCATGACGGGTCGAACGACGACCGCTGGTACCTATGCCGCGGCGGCGACCCTGCCGACGTGTACGTCTTCCATGAACCGAACGGGCCATCCGGCGGGAGGCCGTCACGCATCGAGATCGCGGATTTCCTCGCCTCGGCGAACGGATCCCCCGAGCACCGCGCTCTCCTCGTCATGATCGGCTCCCTGGTCGGGGCGGGTCATGGCGGTCTCGCATCGAGTGTTTCCACCCCCGAGCCGGGGGCCGCCGGTGCCGAACCGACGCCTGGCGAGGCTGCCTCGTCGATCTGATCCGTTCCCTCCAACGCCCGCGAGAACGCCATGGCCATCGACTACCGTTCCGAACTTCGCAGGCCCCTTCCGTTCAGCCTCGCCGTCGTGGCGGTGGTGCTCCTGGTCTGGCTCGTCGTTGCCTCCGTTGCGGGCGCACGGCAGAGGACCGCCCGGGACCATCGCATCCAGGACCTGGAGACGCGGCAGGTCTCCCTGCAATCGGACCTCGATCAGCAGCGGGCGGCGGCGGGTACCCTCGACGGGCTCCAGGCGAGGATCGCATCGGCCCAGCAGCAGGAGCGGGATATCACTCAGGCCGGCGAACAGGCCAAGACGAAGGCGGCGAGCCTGGCGACGGAACAGCAGGAGGCCGAGCGCAAGGCCGGCGAGGCCAAGGCCACCGCCGAGGCCGAGACGACCAAGCTCACCGGGCTGCAGGCCCAGGTCACCCAGGCTGAGCAGAAGCTCGCCCCTATGAAGGAGGCCACCACGGCAGCCGAGCAGGCGGCGACCGCCAGGACCAAGGAACTGTCCGACGTCGGGCGCCGGCTGGAGGAGACGCGCCAGCAGGAGGCAAAGCTGCGGTCCGATATCGCCGCCATGTCCCAGGAGGCGACCGCTAAGACTGCCGACCTCGCCAAGGCCGAGGAGAGCCAGCAGAAGGCGCGCGAGGGCTCGGCTGCCGCTCAGAAGGAGCTGGCCGATGCCCGCGCCGCGACTGAGCAGGCGACGAGGCAGAAGGCCGAACTGGAGCGGGCCGTCGACGGTCTGACCGCCAATCGTGA
The DNA here is from genome assembly GCF_022829625.1 of Methylobacterium sp. E-046. Classification (NCBI taxonomy): domain Bacteria; kingdom Pseudomonadati; phylum Pseudomonadota; class Alphaproteobacteria; order Hyphomicrobiales; family Methylobacteriaceae; genus Methylobacterium; species Methylobacterium sp. E-046. The sequence goes on from NZ_JAKSYP010000277.1 coordinate 11,331, forward strand.
AAAGCTGGCGAGCGACGTCTCGCAGGCTGGCCAGCAGGTGCAGCAAACCAAGGATGGGTTGGCTTCGACGCAGAAGGAACTCGCCAAGGCGCAGTCCGAGCGGGACAGTGTGATCTCGGAACGGAGCCAGGCTGAGCGGGCTGTCCAGAAGCTGGCTTCCGACCGCGACGGCGCGGCCTCGGCGGTAGAGGCGCTGCAGAAGCGGCAAGCCGACGCCCAGGCGCAGTTGGCGACCCTGACCGAGACGCTGGCCTCCCGCAACAAGGAGATGGCTGCCCTTGAGGACCGGCTGGGAACGACCCGTCAGGAGCTTGCCGCGGCCCAGGCTAAGCTCGCCGAGGCACGTCAGCAGCTATCGGACCAGCCTCCTGCCATGACGGTGCATCCCGGCCCATCCCAGCCGCAAGCGCCTGCCATCGCTCCCAAGTCCGAATGAATCCCGCGGGACGGGGGTCGAAGGGGGCTGAACCAGGATGAGCCCAGCCTCATCTGAGGCTGGGCCCGTTTTTTCGCCGGGCGGGGAACGGACAGGGGGCTGCAGATCGGCGGGATAGGGAGGAAGCGCTCTGACTGGCGGATTTCCGGACAGGGCGTCACAGACGCCCAGGGTGGGTGCTTGCTGCGATTTGAACCGCGGTGGTCAATGCAGCTTCGGATTGCATTGTGAATTCCACCCTCGCGTCCGTATTCACGGTTCGCCACCGGAACGGTCCCGCGCGCCGGCCCTTTGCCCAAGACGATGGAAGTCGATCCCGAATGTTCTTTCGAGGTCCTTCCGGACCCATCGACAATAAACCGGAGGCGACATGTCCAGGACGATCTCAGCCGATTTCAAATCCCGCCGGGATGCGGAGATGGCCGTCGAGCACATCGTGCAGGATCACGGCCTTGATCGGAACGCGGTGCAGGTCGGCCCTGCCTCGGACGAGAACACGGCTGGGACCGAGGCGGCGCGGGCGGATGTCGAGGACGGGCACCTGAAGGCCGGGAATGAGGGCGAACCCGCGCTGGCCGGCAAGGTCAGGGTTTCCGTCGCGGTCGACGACGCCATCGCCGAGAAGGTGCTGTCGTCCTTCGCGACCTTCCACGGTGACGTCGGCGGCTGAACCGGTACCCGACGGTCACCCACGGGGGTTCGTCGGCACGGCCGACGCCGGCCCACGGGGGACGGCTCCCACCCATCCGTCCTGACGGAAAGAACTGATGACCGATCCCCTCCATGACCTCGCAGCGGCCGGCGTCGCCATTTGGTTGGATGACCTCAGCCGGCCCATGATCGAGTCCGGCGCCCTTGCGGAAGCTGTTGAGCGCGATGGTGTCATCGGCATCACCACCAACCCGACCATTTTCGCCAAGGCCATCGGGGCCGGCGAGGGCTACGACGGCCACGTGCGCGACCTGGCGCTGCGTGGGACCGCCATCGGCGAGACGGTTCGGCTGCTGACCGCCTGGGACGTCCGGACCGCCTGCGACGTCCTCCGTCCGGTCTACGACCGTACCGGCGGCCGCGACGGCCGGGTATCCATCGAGGTCGATCCGCGCATCTCGGGCGATACCGAGCGCACTGTGGCCGAGGCGCGCGGCCTGTGGTGGCTGGTCGACAGACCGAACCTCTATATCAAGATCCCCGCGACAGATGCCGGGCTGCCCGCCATCTCGACCTGCCTGGCGGAGGGCATCTCGGTCAACGTGACCCTGATTTTCTCGGTGGCCCGCTACGAGGCGGTGCTCGACGGGTTCCTCACTGGACTCGAACGTCGGGCGGCCGCCGGCGAAAGCCTCGTTGGGGTGGAGAGCGTCGCCTCGTTCTTCCTCAGCCGCGTCGACATCGAGGTGGACCGCCGGCTGGCGGAGGGGGCAGGCAATGCCGTCGAACGCGACCGCGTCCGTGGCCAGGCGGCCATCGCCAACGCCCGCCTCGCATACGGGGTGTGGGATGACAGCGTCGCCTCCGCGCGCTGGCACGCCCTGAAGGGAGCACGGCCCCAACGCCTTCTGTGGGCATCCACCGGGGTGAAGGACAAGGCCCTCGACGACACCCGTTACGTCGTCGAGCTCGCCGGGCCCGAGACGGTCAACACCATGGCGCAGCCGACGCTTCGCGCCGTAGCGGACCATGGCCGTATCCGGCCGGACACGATCCATGCGCCCGCCGGCGCGGCCCAGGCCATCCTCAACGAACTGGAGCGGCTCGGCATCGACATGGCGGACGTCGCCACCACGCTGGAGGCCAAGGCCGTCGCCTCGTTCGAGGCGAGCTGGGACGAGCTCATCGCCTCGGTCACCGGACAACTCGAACGGGCCGGTGCCGGCGTCATGCCGGCCGGGGCGGTCTGCCCTGCATCCGGCCAGGACGCCCCGAAGGGTGCCCCGGCCGCGGCGGCCCCGGTGCGATCAGGGAACGGCGCTCGGACATGAACTTTTCCACGCCGATTGTCCGTTTTTCGACCCGACCGAAACCAGGGGCGAGGCATACGATATGAGCGACACGGTCCCGAACGTCTCCGATGGCCCACACCTGCGCACCATCGCCATGCCACGCGACACCAACGCGGCCGGCGCCATCTTCGGCGGCTGGACGGTGTCCCAGATGGACCTGGCGGGCGGAACCTTCGCCGCCCAGCGCACCAGGGGACGCGTCGCGACCGTCAGCATCGACGCGATGCGCTTCCTACGGCCGATTGCGGTCGGCGACGAGGTGAGTTGCTACTGCGCCCTGCAGCAGGTCGGCGAGACGTCGTTGGGCGTGAAGGTCGAGGTCTGGGTGCGTGATAGGACAGGCGGCGATCCCGAGAAGGTCACCGAAGGGGTCTTTACCTACGTCGCCCTGGACGACGATGGAAAGCCGCGGAAGTAGGAGGGGGACCGGCGGAACTGGACATGGCGATATCCGCGGTCCGTGGGCATTCCATCAGACTTGTCCGACCGGCCCGGTCGGCACGGACCCGTCGCCATCGTCGCGGATGGTTCGATTCATTGAACCGAGGTTTCCGAAATCACTTGAGTCCACATGGAAACCTATGTCGTCGTCGTCGCCGGGTTCGGTGTCCTGGTGCTTCTGACGGCTTGGTTGCCGATGGTGCTTCGGGCTCTGCCCCTGTCGCTTCCCATCTGTTGCGTCGGGATCGGCGCAGCCCTGTCGGTCATCCCCGCCATCGGTGAGCTCACGCCCCATCCTGGCTCCCATGCCAAGCTCATCGAGCATGCCACCGAGGCCGTGGTCGTGATCTCGCTGATGGGGGCCGGCCTCAAGATCGACCGCCTCTTCGGTTGGCGGAGCTGGTCGGTGACGTGGCGCCTCCTCGGCATCGGCATGCCCCTGACCATTCTCGCGCTGACCGCGCTGGGGTCGGCCCTTCTCGGGCTCGGTCTTGCCTCGGCCCTTCTCCTAGGGTCGTCCCTGGCCCCGACGGACCCGGTTCTGGCATCCGACGTCCAGGTCGGCCACCCCGACGAGGACCACGAGGACGAGCCGCGGTTCGCCCTGACCTCCGAGGCGGGTCTCAATGACGGCCTCGCCTTCCCGTTCGTGAACCTCGCCATCGCTCTGGCTGGTACCGGCGGCCTGGCCGGTTTTTCGTGGTCTCACTGGCTTGCCGTCGACGTGCTCTGGAAGATCGCCGTCGGCGCCGTCCTCGGGGCGGCGATAGGGCGGGCGCTGGGATGGCTGATGTTCCACTTGCCCAACCTGTCGAAGCTCTCCCGCACCGGCGACGGCTTCGTGGCGCTCGGCGTGACCTGCATCGCCTACGGCTGCGTCCAGATCGTCGACGGCTACGGCTTCGTTGGCGTGTTCGCGTCGGCCGTCGCGCTGCGCTCTTCCAGCCGCGGGCATGACTACCATCGCAAGATGCATGACTACGCCGAGGAGCTCGAACGTCTCCTGATGATGGTTCTGCTCGTCGGGTTCGGGGCGGTGCTCATCGGCGGGGGACTGCTAAACGACCTGACTTGGCCCGCCGTCGCCTTCGCGCTGGTCGCCCTCCTGATCGTCCGGCCCCTTAGCTGCTGGATCGGCCTGATCGGTAGCGGTCGGTCCACGGAGGACCGTGCCGTCGTCAGCTTCTTCGGCATCCGCGGGCTGGGGACGGTCTACTACTTGGCGTTCGCGACGGGTCACGCGTCCTTCGAGGGAACAGACCTTCTGTGGTCGACGGCCGGCCTCACCGTCCTGATCTCCATCCTCCTACACGGCGTCACGGTCACGCCGGTGCTGCGCGCCCTCGACCGCAGGATGGGACGGGACACGGAAAGCGCCCAGCTGGACCTGACCCTTCCCCGTCCCACGGCCTGACCGCGCGTGGCGAAAGGCCATTTCCTCGTGCCCCCCTCATCAATGGTCGATCAACGGCATACTGCCGGATGCCGATGGACCGGGGGAACAAGTCGACAGCGAACCGAGCTCGCCGACAGGTCGTCCGGCTCGGCGCCATGCCGAAACAAAATCTAGTCCCGCGCCTGATATTGCAGTGCAACAACACGCCTTCTCCGCCGTTGTACCGACGCTACCCTCGCAGTGCCGCGTGAGGGACGGCATCGAGTTAATCGCTCGTCGAGCGCAACTGCGATGCTGCCACCCTCCGAAAGCACCCCGATGCGCTTCGCACCCCTCCTGGCAACCCTCGGCCTCACAATCTCGCCGCTTCCGGCCCTGGCGTCCTCCTGCGCCGAGCAGATCGGCACCATCGAGCGCCGCCTCGACAGCGCAGGTGCGGTGCAGGTCGCTGGCCTGCAGGCCGGGCACTCGTTGCGGACGGGCTCGCCGCGCGGGGTGACCGCCGCCCGCAAAGACACGCCCAGCGACCCCGCTACGGTCTCGACGGCCGACCATGTCGTCGGCGCGCGGACCCTGATCCTGCGGGCGGGCGAGGAGGACCGGCGTGGAGACCAGCGCGCCTGCGAGAACACGATGACCGAGGCCAAGGGCATGATCGGCGCCCTGCCATAGGCACGCGTTCAGACGCATGGACCTGCCGACACCAGCATAGGGAAGCCCGGACATGATCGGACCTGCCGAGATCGATGACATGCGGCTGGATCTTCTAGCCATGAACGAGCGGGCACGGCTTTACGATGCCGCCCTGATCCCCCTGAACCGGCACTGGGCCGAGCGCGGCGCCGCCTCGGTCGGCAGCGTCAGCCAGATCTGCGAGCGCGTCTTCGCCCGGGCGGAAGACCGCCCGCTCTCGGACTGGAAGGCGGTCGCCACCGAGGCCGTCGCGGATGCCGGGTTCGGCATCGTCTGGAACGGCGACGCGGTGGCCTCGCTTGAAGCCCACAGGTGATCCGCCAGGCTTCCGTGGCGGTCTCGATCCCGACGCACCGCCGTCAAGCCGGCGCCGTGCACTCTTAACCAGAGGGGCAGATCCAGCCAGGTCCGACATCGGGATCTCGGCGACGGCGGACCTACGACCTGAGGGCCTCCAGGCGTAACGGCCGCCGGGGGTCGGCAGGAAGACTCGGGAGCATCCGTATGGCCGCAGGCACCGGAAAATCCGAGGCTGACCTCCGACGCTCTCGGACACCATCGCGCGAGGAGCGCGTTGAACGCGCTCTTACGTTGGAAGTCGGTGCGACAGGGCAGCCCTAAGACCGACGCCTCCGACCCGCGTCTCAGGATGCAGACCCCGTCCACGCAGTACGTGCAGCCGCCGTTCAACGACCAACGCAGGCAGGCGTAGGGCCTCACCTGCAGTTGGCCTTCCTATAAGCTCCGCGCGATAGGAGTCTCGCACGTGCGATCCAGCGCCCGGAGAGCGGTTTTAGTCGCTCAGGCGAGTCTTCCCTCGACCCTGGCATAGGTCCCGGAGGACACCTGCTCGGCAAGCTGTGCCTTGAAGTCCGCGATGCCGAGGACCTGCACCGGGTTTCCGCTGTCGTCGAGGAACTCGTAGAGCGCGTCCTCGATGTTGCGGTTGCTAAAAAACACGATGGCGTCCTCATCGCCGCCGCCCTCCAAGTGAGGCTCGCCGTTGGCAGCACCGGAGACGTAGCTTCCGGTCGGACGGACCTCCTTCATCTCCCCGTTCTCGCGGTAGAACCGAAGCTCGCCCTGCATCACCAGGGTGACGTAGGGGCACTTGTGCCGATGGAGCATCACCTTCTGGTTGGCCGCGAACTTGAACACGACGTCGACGATGCGGTTCTCCTCGTCGACCTTGTAGACGAAGAACGCGATGTGCGGGAGCCAGTCCAGCGTCCGCCAGGTGATGTTGCCCTCATCGAAAGCATAGTTCGGCATCGGCTGTCCTCCATTTATTATTGTTGTTTGGGGCCAGATGTGCTTGACGCACGTGCTCCGGCCCCGTCGGGGGTGTTCAGCCGTGCGGCTTGAACACGACCTTGGTGCAGTTGTCCTTCTTGTCCCGGAACATGTCGTACAGCGCCGGGCCATCCTCCAGGTTCGTGGAACGATGGCTGATGATGAAGGACGGATCGATGTCGCCGTTCTGGATACGCTCCATCAGCGGCTTCATGTAACGCACCATGTGAGTCTGGCCGGTCTTCAGGGTCAGGCCCTTGTTCATCAGGACGCCCAGGGCGACGGGACCCACGGGGCCGGCGAACACGCCCGGCATCGAGACGTTTCCGCCCGGACGGCAGGCCAGGATCGCCTGGTTGAGAGCGAAGGGACGCTCCAGGCTGACGGTGTGCTCCATGATGGCGGAGGACACCTTCTGCAGCGTAGTGTCGGCACCGTGGGACTCCATGCCGACCGCCTCGATGACCGAATCCGGACCCAGGCCGTGGGTCATCTCCATCAGCGTGTCCTGTACGTTCTCCTTCGACAAGTCGATGGTCTCGGCGCCGGCTTCGCGTGCTAGTGCGAGGCGCTCGAGAACGCTGTCGATGGAGATGACCCGCTTGGCGCCCAGCATCAGGCAGCACTTCACCGCGAGCACGCCGACCGGGCCGCAGCCCCAGATCGCCACCGTGTCCTCGGGGCCAATGTCGCAGTGCTCGGCGGCCTGGTAGGCGGTTGGGAAGATGTCGCTGAGGAACAGCACCTGCTCGTCGGTCAGGCCCTCAGGCACGACGATGGGGCCGACGTCGGCGTAGGGCACCCGCAGGTACTCGGCTTGGCCGCCGGCGAACCCCCCGGTGATGTGCGAGAATCCAAACAGGCCGGCGAGCGGGTAGCCGTAGGTCTCGGCCTGTAGCTTGCCGTTCGGGTTGGTGCGCTCGCAGCAGCTCCAGTTGCCCCACTTGCACTGGCGGCACTCGCCGCAGCAGATGGTGAAGGGTACCACGATGCGGTCGCCGACCTTAAGCTTCTGGTTGTCGCGACCGACCTCGATGACCTCGCCCATGGTCTCATGCCCGAGAACGTCGCCGCACTCCATCGTGGGCATGAAACCGCCCATGAGGTGGAGGTCGGAGCCGCAGATCGCGCAGGCGGTGACCTTGATGATGACGTCACGGCCGTGCTCGATCTTCGGGTCCGCCACGGTCTCGCACGAGATCTTGCCTCGGCTCTGCCATGTGAGTGCTTTCATCCGGCGACGCTCCTGGTTCGGGGTGTGCCGACAGGATGACCCCCACCGCTACCACCAAGGAGGTAATGTCCGACGCGCTTGCCTGATCCGGATGGGGGCGAAACTTCTCCACCTCCGGATGACCGTTGCGGAGCACTGGGATTTTTCTTCCAGTGGAGGAAATCTGAAGCTTTGGTACCCCGCTGCCGGGGCTGCTTTCGACCCAGGCCGTGTCAAAACTCGGAGAATGGGCGTCTGCCGTCAGGTGACGTCCCGGTCGTGCGAGAACGGGCCTTCCATCGCTTGGAGCAAGCTTCTGTGGTCGAGCGACGATCCGTTTGAGTGAAGGCGCCTTTGGACGGTCTTTCGGCCCCTCAGTGAGCGATCCGAGGCTTTCGCTCAGGCAGGGATCGCTGCCAAGAGCTTCCGGCTTTCCAGGATGTTGAGAACCCGCGTCAGATTGTAGGCCAGGACCTGGAGTGTCATCTCGGTCGAGACGCGCGGCAAGGTCTTGGTCAAGAAGTGCCTCGCCCCCATCCGCGCCTTCAGCGTGCCGAAGGTGTCCTCGACCGTCTCGCGCCGGACCCGCATGGTCAGCGGATCGCCGTCCAACCGGCGCTGCACGGCCTCCAGCACGTCCTCGTGCTCTCACCGGGTCACCCGGCGCTCCTTGCCTGTCGTGCAGGCTCCCTTCATGGCGCAGGCCGAGCAGACATTCGTCCAGTACCGATGCAGCGTCAGGCCATTTTCCACTGAGGTGTGCCGATAGCACAGCGTCTGACCCGCTGGACACAGGTAGGTGTTGTCCTGACGACGGTAGAGGAAGTCTTCGCTGCCGAAGCGTCCAGCGGCCTTGGCAACCGAGTTCATCGGGCGGGGCAGCGTCACAGCGATGCCGGCGCGTTCGCAGGCCAGGATCTGTTCACTGGAATAGTAACCCCGGTCAGCCACCGCATCGAGTGTGTCTGCTTCCAGAGCCTGCTTGGCCCGCGCGGCCATGCCGCTGAGCTGCGCCCGGTCCGAGCCGGCATTGGTGACCGCGTGTGCGGCGATCAGATGATGCTCGGTCTCGACCGCTACCTTGACGTTGTAGCCCACCACGCCCGATCCACGCCCGATCCACGCCCGCTGGTGGCCATCGATCGCGCATCGGGATCGGTCAGCGAGACCTGCCGGTCGGGCGCCGCCTTCTTCTGCTCCTCCACTCTAGCACAGCGATGCCGTGAGGGGGCGTCCACCCCTACGCTTTTGGCTTGCTGGACAGCATCCATTGTGAGGACGCAGATGCAGTTCGCCATGTCCCACAGGTGCGGGTCGTGCGGCGCACCGGGCACCGGGGATCTGGCCGAGGAGATGTCGAGCATCTCGTAGATCCTTTCGTGCGCCGCGTATCGGCAGAAGCCCCCCGCACTCCCGGGCGCAGCTCGGTCGATGGCGGCTACCGGGCACGCACACGAACGGGCACCGACTTCGCGGCCGGTACCTTGCTGCGCTCGGCGTGATGCCACAGCGGGATCAGAGGGTTGCACTCGGGGTAGTAGCCGCCGAGGCAGCCCTCCGGGATGTCGTAGGCCAGCACTCGAAAGCCCGTGACCTCACGCTCGACGCCGTCGTTCGCGGCCCCAACGAGATCGACGGTCTGCGCGTCGCGCAAGCCCAGGCGCTTGATGTCGGCCCGGTTCATGAACAGCACCATCCGCGTGCCCTTCACGCCGCGGAACCGGTCGTCGTAGCCGTAGATGGTGGTGTTGAACTGATCGTTGGAGCGCATGGTGATGAGCCGCATCACCTTCGGGTCGTCCTGCTCGGTGTCGGGATTGGCCGAGAGGCCGCGCGGCGTGACGAAGTTCGCCCGGCCAGTCTCGGTCTTCCACTGCCGCTCGGCGGCGGGGATCGGCCGACGGAAGCCGCCCGGCGTCCACATCCGCGCGTTGAAGTCTTGGAACTCATTCGGGTAGGTCGCCTCGATGGCATCGCGCACGCTGGCGTAATCCCCGCCCCAGCGATCCCAGTCGATGTAATGGTTTACCGGCAGTGTGGCCTTCGCGATTTCAGCGACGATGCGCGGCTCGGACAGGAGGTGCGGGCTCGCTGGCTCGGCGTACCCTTTCGAACCGTGGATGCAGGCAGTCGAATCCTCCATCGTCACTGCCTGCCGACCTCCGGGCTGGCGGTCGATCTCGATGCGGCCGAGACAAGGAAGGATGTAGGCGATTTCGCCGTGAACGAGGTGATTGCGGTTGAGCTTGGTCGATATCTGAACCGTGAGGCGTAACTTCCTCCAGGCCGCCTCCATCATCGCCGTCTCGGGAACGGCGCGGATGAAATTGCCGCCGAGAGCCACGAACGCTCGGATCGAGCCGGCGATGATCGCCTCACAGGCCTCGACCGTGTTGAGCCCCGTCTCCTTCGGCGGATCGAAGCCGTAGAGGGTTTTGAGCTTGTCGTAGGGGACGAGATCAGGCTTTTCGGTGATGCCGACCGTGCGCTGGCCCTGGACGTTGGAATGGCCACGCACCGGACAGATGCCGGCACCGGGACGGCCGATGTTGCCGCGCAGCAGCAGGAGGTTGACGAGTACCTGCACTGTCTCGACGCCCATGCGGTGCTGGGTCAGGCCCATGCCGTAGATGCCGATCGCGGCCTTGGATTCGGCATAGGTCCGGGCCACCTGTTCCAGCGCGGCGCGCGTCAGGCCGGAGTGGCGCTCCAGCTCGTCCCAGCCCTTTCCACGTACGGAAGCGGCGAAAGCTTCGAAGCCTTCGGTGTGCTCGGCGATGAATGCGACGTCGATCAGGCGCGGACGGCCGGTCTCGCCCGCCGCGTCGTCGGCTTCAAGCAGCGCCTTGCAGATCCCGTAGATCGCCCCGAGATCGCCGCCCGCCTTGACCTGAAGGTACTGTGACGAAATCCGCGTCTCGGACCGCGTCAGCATCTCCAGAGGGGCCTGCGGGTTGGTGAAGCTTTCCAGCCCGCGCTCACGGAACGGGTTGAATGTGATGATCGGCACCCCGCGCTTGCTCGCGTCCTGCAGCGGGTGAAGCATCCGGGGCGCGTTCGAGCCGGGGTTCTGACCGAAGAACAGGATGCAGTCGGTATGCTCGAAATCGTCCAGCAGCACCGTGCCGACCGTCGATCCGATACTCTCGGGTAACGCGACCGACGTCGATTCATGGCACATATTGGAGGAGTCGGGCAGGTTGTTGTTCCCGTACAGACGCGCCATGAGCCCCCACATGTACGAGGCTTCCAGGGACGCTCGACCGGAGGCGTAGAATACGGACGCCTTCGGCTCGACCGCCCTGAGTTCGGCGCCGATTTCAAGGAACGCCGCCTCCCAAGACACGGGGACGTACTTGTCGCTAGCGGCATCCCAACGCATCGGTTCGGTGAGACGCCCCTCTTCCTCGAGATCGTAGTCGCGCCACGTCTCTAGTTCGGTCACGGTATGTTTCGAGAAGAAGTCCGCGGTGACCCGCTTGCGGGTCACCTCCCAGGCTGTGGCCTTTGCGCCGTTCTCGCAATACTCAAACATCGCGGGCTTGGCCGGTTTCGCCCAGGCGCAGCTCACGCACATGAAGCCATCGGGCTTGTTCTGGTGCATCAGCATCGAGGCGCCCGACAGCGGGATCTGCTCGCGGAGCAGGATCTCGGTAAGGGATTTCGCCGAACCCCAGCCGCCGGCAGGACTGTCATAGGGCTTGATCGTGATAGGATCTGCCATGCCGATCTCCGAGAATGTGCGCAGAATCGATAATTAAGCCGGTTATTTTTCCGCGTATAGCGTCTTAAAAGCTTGATGCGGGAGCGATGGTAGCGAATATTTACTACGGTTCAGCTCTGTGTGGCGCAGAATACGAGCGAGACGGATCCAGCCCGACCCTCGCGCGCAGGGGTATGACATCGGACGACAGAGCTTGGTGAGGGACAGGATGCGTCGAAACGCCGTGCAGGCGCGCCCAGCGGTCCCCCGTTGTTGAACGGTGCAGCGAGGCACCAGCGGCGCACAAAGAAAGGAGCTTCGTGATCTGAAACCATATAAGGCGAATTACCGCGGATAATACACAAATCTACCCTTCCGTGACGTTTCGACACAATAATGTAAGATAGTTTTTACTTACGACATGATTTTTTTAATTTCATGCGTTCTCGGGTTATATAATCTGAGCGCCTGCTGGAGAGCGGCATTAATTTTTGTCGCGGTTACGAGCCATCGCTATATCGGCGCATCAGTGCTGCCGTGCCGATTTGCTGACCGGTTTGTCCTTACCGATGGCGAGTATGAATGGGTGTCGCCAGACCTGCTGCGTAGACCTGTCGTCGAACCGGCCTCGGCCTCTTGGCGCTCCTACTTCCGCAAACTCTGCCGCATCCACTTCGTGGCATCTTCCAGGGTATCGAACACGTCCGCTTTTTTTGCAAACCTTCTCCGAAGCGGACAGACGGCTTTCGGCCAGACTACGCCTCGCTGGACTGCCAATGAGCAGAAAACCAGTCGTTCGGCTTGGCGCCCATTGCTGCCACTCAGCCGAACCGGGCAGCAACCTAAAAGCAGACGTTCTATCGGCAGCTTAGCGATGGCCTGATTGTCGATGTATCCGACGGTGCATCGCCGTAGGGAGGCTTCGCAGGTGCCTTCACGAATTTCGCTCCGAGGCGCACAAGCCCCCGGTGGACCTTCTACGACACCATAGTTGAGGTCAGCCTCGCCCTCGCGCCGTCACTGACGGCCTACGCCCCTTCGTGCCCCAAGCTAAGCTGAGTTTGCTCAACTGCCGCAAAAGACCGCTATCGGGATGCGCCAACTCCGCCCGAGATGGCAGACATGGGTTGCGAGGAGTATGTTAGCTTTCTCGGCTAGCCTGCTACTCAGTGACTATCCCACGTAAGGTCGATACAAATGCGCTCTGATAACATTTTGACCCATTTGATCGTCTAATTTTGTAAGCGTTCGAGTACATAACGACCTATAACATCTATTTAGTCGGTAAAATTGATTTAATAAAAATCCAAATCAATATAAAAATGTTTCTTGACCTGCCGGGCCCTGCTAAAGGTGCGCTTTATATAGGTTATCGTGCTGAATAAGATAATCTGATGGTGCCGATCAAATCAAAATATTTGTCCGCTTCCTCTTCAAAATCTAGTTTCCCCCGTAATGGCCGTTGCTTCTCGCTCCTGCGAGGAAAGCTGCGGCCCCGAATGATTTCGGAGGAAACATGCTGGGTTCCCTTGGCGCCCAGGCGCTACGGCGTCGCCGTTAGGCCGCACCCATGCAGCCAAACTGGATCGTTCTCTCCCTGACCCTGGCCTACATGGCGGCGATGGGGCTGATCAGTTTCTCTGTGCGACGCCATGCGAAGAGCGCTGGAAGCTTTACCTCCGGCGGCACGCGCTATCCGGCGTTCCTGATCGGCTTTCTGTTGATGTCGGAATTCATCGGGACTGCCACGAGCGTCGGTACCACACAGACGGCCTACAGAGTCGGGGTGTCGGCAGCCTGGAACGTCCTCGCCCTCGCCGTCGGATTCGTTCTTTACGCCATCCTACTCGCGCCCCGTTTTAAGGAACTCGGCGAGAATACGATCTCCGGGGCGTTGAATAAGGCCTACGGTCGCCCGACCAAGCTCGCGACCTCGGTCATTATGATCTTCGCTCTTCAGATCGTCGCAGTCTCGACCTATGCGGGCGGCGGTACGATCCTGGCAGGTCTCCTCAATGTCGATCGGACCAGTGCCATCGTCATCACGGGTATCGTCGCGACGCTCTATGTCAGTGTCGGGGGGATGCGCTCGGTCATCTACACGAATGTCCTCCATGCCGTCGTGAAGTATCTTGGCATCCTCGCGGCCGTCGCCTTCGGATTGTCTCAGGTCGGCGGCCTCGCGAACCTGAGGGCCCGCGTGCCCGAAGCGATGTTCGCGGTCGATACGGTCGGCTGGTCACAGATCTTCGCGTGGATGGTCGCCGGCATCGGCGCGGTCTTCTCGACGCAATACGTGATCCAGGCCATCAATACCGTGCAGGACGGGCGCACGGCGCGGCAGGCCAGCTTTTATTGTGCCTTCCTGCTCGTGCCGTTCGGCATCGGCGCCGCCCTGGTCGGTGTCTGCGCGGCGGCGCTGCTGCCGGGAATCCCCGCGATCCAGGCTTTGCCGGGCCTGATCGCCCGGATGGACGATCTGCTGGCCGCCATCGTGGTGGCGGGATTGGCGGGGTCGCTGTTCGGCACGATCTCGGCCCTCAGCATCGGCGCCGCCACCCTGCTGTTCAAGGATTTCTATCATCCCCGCCGTCGGAGCGAGGATGGGACGTCGTCCCTGCGGTTCGTCCGCAGCATGACGGTGCTCGTGGGCCTGATCCCGATTCCCCTGGCGATCTTCGCGCCGGATATCCTGAAGGTGACCTTCCTCGCGAAATCCCTGCGGGCGACGCTGGCGGTCCTGGTCGTCTTTGCCTTCTACGCTCCGCGCTTCGGCACCCCGCGGGCCGCCGTCGTCAGCATCCTGGTTTCCCTCGTCCTGACGATCGGCTGGTTCCTCGCCGGCGATCCCGGGGGAATCGACAACGCCTATGTGGCCCTCGTCATTCCCCTAGCGGTGATGGGTACCGCCGAACTCCGGAAGAGGACCACGCTCCGGAACGAACCGGTTGCGGCGCCCTGACGGGACGGGGGTCCCGGCGGCGATCTAGCTGCCACCCGCGGACCATGCTAAATAGTGCAGATGTCCGAGGCTCTTGAGATCGCCCATGGCGCCTTCGGCCGCGTTGCGCTCCTCGACATGGACCGCAGCCTCGTCCGCCACGCGCACCCGCATTGCCACGTGCTCCTGAAGGTGGAGGGAGACGACACGCAGTTCCTCGTCGGCGATCAGGTTGTCGCGCTCACCGACGATCAGGCTGTCCTGATCAACGCCTGGGAGACCCACGCCTACCTGCACGATCCCCAGCGGGCCAAGGCGATGATCCTGGCTCTTTACATCGAGCCCGACTGGCTCGGCGCGTTCCGGCGGAATTGGGCTGCGAGCGGGGCGCCCGGTTTCTTCGGACAACCGTCGGGCGCCGTCACACCAACGATTCGCCGGCTCGCCCACGACCTCGCCGCCGAGATGGTCTACACGGCGCTTTCCTCCCACATTCAGGACGAGTTGCTGTCGAACCTGATGGTCGCCGTGATCGAGCGGTTCACGGCTTGGCGCGAGGAGCCCCTCTCCCTCCGCGCCGCCGCCCGGCGCAACGCTGGCGACTGGCGCATCCGACGCACAATCGCACGAGTGCGGGCAGAGCCCGGCGCCATGCTGGGCACCGAGGCGCTGGCACGCGAGGCGGGGCTCTCCCGCGCCCAGTTCTACCGCCTGTTCGAGCAATCCACCGGGGCCCCGCCGCATGTCTTCCTGAACGCGATCCGGATCGAGCAGGCCGTCGAGGCCATCGTGAGCAGCGAGGAGCCCATCACCGCGATCGGCATGCGCCTCGGCTTCGCCGCGCCCGCACATTTCTCGCGCTTCTTCCGGGACCACGTCAGCGTACCCCCAAGCATCTTCCGCGGTATCGTCCGGCGGGGCGGCCAGCCCGCTGCCTGACGGCGCCGTCATCAAAGAATGAGACGTTTCGGTAAGTCTCGAGACGCCTCGGCATCGCCGCACCCACACGGAGTCGCCATTCTCCCCGAGATACGGACCCCATCGAGAGGTCCGGCGGAGGAAGCGGCTTGGGCATCGTGTCATCGACCTATGTCGGACGATCGGTGGAGCGCGTCGAGGATGCCGGCTTGCTCTCCGGGCTCGGCCGCTACATCGACGACCTCGGCACGCGGCCCGGCACGCTGCACGCGGCGATCCTGCGCTCGCCCCACGCCCATGCGGACATCCTTGGCATCGACGTCCAGGCGGCCAAGGCGCTGCCCGGCGTCACCGCCGTGGTCACGGGCCGGGACCTCGACGCCGTCACGACCGGCCTCGTCCCGGCCTTGCGGGCGGCCGTCGATGCCCGCGCCATCGCGGTGGACCGGGTGCGTTATGTCGGCGAGCCCGTCGCCATCGTCGTCGCCCGCGACCGCTACCTCGCGGAGGACGGCTGCGACCTGATCGAGGTGCAGTACCGGGTGCGCCCCGCGGTGGTTGACCCGCTGTTGGCCCTCGCCCCCGACAGCGAGATCCTGCACGAGGGCGTCGGCGTCAATTGCGTCAGCGACCGCCGCTTCCGCTACGGCGAGCCCGAGGCGGCCTTCGCGGACAGCCCGCACAGCCTGTCCGTGACCGTGCGCTACCCGCGCAACACAGGCTCGCCGATGGAGACCTACGGCGTCGTCGCCTCCTACGATCCCACCGACGATTCCTACGACGTGCTGGCGAACTTCCAAGGGCCGTTCAGCATCCACGCGGTGGTGGCCCGGGCGCTGAAGGTGCCGGGCAACCGCCTGCGCCTGCGCACGCCCCCCGATTCCGGCGGCAGCTTCGGAGTGAAGCAGGGCGTCGCGCCCTACGCCGTGCTGATCGCCGCCACGGCGCGCCTCGTCGGCCAGCCGGTGAAGTGGATCGAGGATCGGCTGGAGCACCTCTCGGCCTCCGTCTCTGCCACGAACCGGGTCACGACCCTCCAGGCCGCCTTCGACGCAGATGGGCGCGTCACCGCGCTCGACTGGGATCAGGTCGAGGATTGCGGCGCCTACCTGCGGGCGCCCGAACCCGCCACGCTCTACCGGATGCACGGCAACCTCACCGGCGCCTACGCCATCCGCAATGTCGCCGTGCGCAACCGGGTGGTGCTGACCAACAAGACGCCGACCGGCCTCGTGCGCGGCTTCGGCGGGCCGCAGGTCTACTATCCGCTCGAACGGCTGATGCAGCGCATCGCGCTGACGCTGGGCCTCGATCCCTTCGCGGTGATCCGCCGGAATCTGATTCCGGCCGACGCCTTCCCCTATCGCACCGCGACCGGCGCCCTCTACGATTCCGGCGATTACCAGCGCGCCCTCGACGAAGCCGCCCGGGACGGCGGGCTCGATGAGCTGAAGCGGCGGCGGGATGCCGCCCGCGCCGAGGGCCGCCTCTATGGGATCGGCCTCACGGCGGCGGTCGAGCCCAGCGTCTCCAACATGGGCTACATCACCACTGTGCTGACGGCGGAGGAACGCGCCAAGGCCGGGCCCAAGAACGGCGCGCAATCGACCGCCACCATCACCCTCGATCCCGTCGGCTCGGTGACGGTGCAGGTCGCGTCAGTGCCCCAGGGGCAAGGTCACCGGACGGTGCTCGCCCAGGTGGTGGCCGACGTGCTCGGCCTCCCGATGGAGCAGATCCGCGTTACCGCCGACCTCGATACCGCCAAGGATGCGTGGTCCATCGCCTCGGGCAACTACGCGAGCCGCTTCGCTGCCGCCGTGGCTGGGGTCGCGCACCTCGCCGCCACTCGCCTGCGCGACAGGCTCGCGCGGATCGCGGCGGCGCAGCTGAACCTGCGTCCCGAGGACTTGCTCTTCGCGGGCGGTCGCATCGCCTCGCGATTGAACCCGGACGCGGGCCTGCCCTTCGCGCGGCTGGCCGCCACGAGCCACTGGTCGCCGGGCCTCGTGCCCGAGGATCTCGGCGCGGTGATCCGCGAGACGGTGTTCTGGACACCCCCGGAATTGACGGCGCCGGACGCCGAGGACCACATCAACTCCTCCCTCTGCCACGGCTTCATCTTCGACATCTGCGGCCTGGAGATCGACCGGGTCACCGGCAAGATCATCATCGATCGCTACGTCTCGATGCACGATTGCGGGCGCATCTTGCACCCGGGCATGGTCGAGGGGCAGGTGCGCGGCGGCTTCGCGCAGGCGCTCGGCGCGGCGGTCTTCGAGGAACTTTCCTACGGCGACGATGGCGCTTTCCTGTCCGGAACCTTCGCCGATTACCTGCTGCCCACCGCGACCGAGGTGCCGGATCTACGCATCCTGCACGTCGAGAGTCCGTCGCCCTTCACGCCGCTCGGCGCCAAGGGAGTCGGCGAGGGCAACTGCATGTCAACGCCGGTCTGCCTCGCCAACGCGGTGGCCGACGCGCTGGGCATCGAGGCCATCGACCTGCCCCTGACCCCCGCCAAGCTCGCTGCCCTCGCGGCGGGCGGGGAGGAACGAGCGCCCCCCGCCGGCCACTCTACCCCGAAGCCCGCCACGAAGGCGGGCGACCGCACCCTGCGCGGGGAGGGCTCGGCCGCCGTCACGGCTCCGCCGGAGACGGTCTGGGCGATGCTCCTCGACCCGGACGTGCTCGCCTCCGTCATCCCCGGTTCGCACGGGGTGCGGAAGCTCTCCAGTACACGGTTCCAGGCCGACGTCACCCTCGGCGTCGGCCCGGTGAAGGGCCGCTACAAGGCCGAGGTCACCCTCAGCGATCTCGATGAGCCCCGGGCGGTAACGCTCACCGGCACGGTGACGGGTGGCCTCGGCAGCGGCGGCGGCACCGGCCGCCTGACCCTGGAGCCCGACGGCGCCGGGAGGACGCGGATCGCTTACGTCTACGAGGCGGCGGTGGGCGGCAAGGTCGCGGCGGTGGGCGGGCGCCTCCTCGACGGGGCCGCGCGGGTGATCATCGGCGGGTTCTTCACGGCCCTGGCTCGCCGAGCCGGCGGGTCCGGCGAGCGCAGGCTCCGCCTCCCGGCCGCCCTGCGATGGCTCCTCGCGCGCCTGGGAGTGTCCGCATGAAGCCCGCGCCCTTCGCCTATCTGCGCGCTACGTCCCTGGACGACGCCTTGGAAGCCCTGCGCCAGCACGGCCCCGAGGCCCGGATCATCGCGGGCGGCCAGTCCCTGATGCCGATGCTCAACATGCGGCTGACGAAGCCCACCGTGCTCGTCGACGTGATGCGCATCCCCGCTCTCAAAGAGCCCCGTCTCGACAAGGGGGCTCTCGTCATCCCGGCGGGCGTGCGGCAGGCGATCTTGCTCGACCGGCCAGGGCTTGCCCGGGACCTGCCGCTGCTGGCCGCCGCCCTGCCGTGGGTCGGGCACATCCAGACCCGGGCACGGGGGACTCTGTGCGGCTCCGTCGCCCATGCCGACCCGAGCGCGGAAATCCCCCTCTGCCTCGTGGCGCTGCAGGGCGAGATTCACCTACGCAGCCGCCGGAAAGTCCGGCGCGTGGCGGCCGAGGACTTCTTCACCGGCATGATGGTCACCGACCGGGCCGACGATGAGATGATTGAGGCCATCGCCTATCCCCTCCGCCGGGAGGGCGCCGGCACCGCCTTCGCCGAGGTGGGGCGTCGGCACGGCGACTACGCCATCGTCGCCTGCGCGGCGATCGTGGACGGCACCCGGATGCGGCTCGCCGTCGGCGGCGTCGCCGACCGGCCCACCGCCCGTGACTTCCCCCACCTCGCCGGCTCGGCGCTGGACGATGCTCTGAACACCTTCGCCTGGGACCTCGGCGCGGGGGACGATCTCCATGGCACTGCCCGCTACCGCCGCGACCTCGTGCGGAGTCTCGGCCGCCGGGTGCTGGAGGAAGCGGCAAGGGCCGCAAGAGGCGACACCCATCAGGAGGCCGTGCCATGCCACAGCTAGACGCGAAGGGCCGTCACACGGTGGCCTTCACCCTCAACGGGCGCGAGACCACGGTCGAGGTCGAGACCCGCACCCTGCTGACCGACGCCCTGCGCCACGGGCTCGGGGCCACGGGCACGCATGTCGGCTGCGAGCACGGCGTCTGCGGCGCCTGCACGGTGTCCATCGACGGGGTGCCCGCCCGGGCCTGCCTGACGCTGGCCGTGGGGGTTGAGAACTGCGCCGTGCGGACCGTCGAGGGTCTGGCTCCGGAGCCCGGCCGGCTCGGAGTGCTGCAGGCGGCCTTCCGGCGGCGGCACGCCCTGCAATGCGGCTTCTGCACCGGCGGCATCCTGATGTCGCTCGATGCCTATCTCGTGCTTCGGCCGAACCCGTCGCGCCGGGAGATCACGGAAGTGATCGGCGGCCATCTCTGCCGCTGCACCGGCTACGCGCCGATCATCGAGGCCGCCCTGGAGGCGGCGGCGGAACTCAGGGGCGACATCCCGGCCCCGTCATCCCCGGAGGCCGCCCATGCTTGATCTCGGCACCAGCTTCCTTGCGAGCGTCTCCCGCGATCCCCGCGCCCTGGCCCTTGTCGATGGGCAGACCCGGCTGACCTACACGGAGTGGTTCGCGGTGATCTCCGCGACGGTCGCGGGGCTCGACCGGCTCGGGCTGAAGCCCGGCGACCACCTCGTCACGGTCCTTCAGAACCGGCACGAGGCGGCGACCCTGCACTGGGCCTGCCAGTTCGCGGGTATCGTAATCACGCCGATCAACTGGCGGGCCAAGGCCGAGGAGATCGATTTCGCGATCGAGAACGCGCAAGCCCGCGCCATCGCCTACGAACCGGTCTCGACCGGGAGCCTGCGGGATAGCGCGGCGTCGCAGCGGATCCCGCGCATCGCCGTCGGCACGCCACCCGGCCCCGGCGAGACCGCCTTCGCCGACCTCGCCGCCACCGAAGGCCCCCCGGCGACGCCCCGGGTCGACGCGGAGGCGATCTCGCTGATGCTCTACACCTCTGGCACCACCGCCAAGCCCAAGGGGGTCCCACGGCGACACCGGGCGGAGCGGGCGGCGGCGCTCGCCCACGTGGCGCAGAACCTCTACGGGCGTGGCGAGCGGACGCTCGGCGTCATGCCGCTCTACCACACGATGGGAGTGCGCTCGCTCCTCGCCATGTCGCTGATCGGCGGGACCTTCGTCTGCCTGCCGCGCTTCGACGTGGCCGGGGCGCTGCGGCTGATCGCGGCCGAGCGGATCACCAACCTCTACCTCGTGCCGACCCTCTATCACGACCTCGTGCACCACCGGGATTTCCCGGCGACCGACACGACCTCCGTGCGCAAGCTCGGCTTCGCCGGAGCGCCGATGACGGACGGCCTGCTCGCCCGCCTGACCGAGGCGTTCCGGCCGGATCTGTTCGTCAACCATTACGGCTCTTCGGAGGTCTACACCTTCACGATCAACCACGAGGCGGCGGTGAAACCCGGCTCGGCCGGGCGGGCGGGCCTCAACACCATGGTGCGTGTGGTGCCCATGGGGGACGACTTAGGCCGAACCGCCGCGCCGGGCGAGGAGGGCGAGATCGCCGTCATCGCCAAGGGCGACGAAGCCTTCGAGGGCTACTGGCATCGCCCCGAGGCCGACGCCAAGGCCTTTCGCGACGGCTGGTACTTCACCGGCGATACCGGCTTCGCCGACGCCGATGGCGACCTCTACGTCACCGGCCGGGTCGACGACATGATCATCACCGGGGGCGAGAATGTCTCGCCCGTCGAGATCGAGAGTCGCCTGTCCCTGCATCCGGCTGTGTCCGAGGTCGCCGTCGTGGGCTTGCCCGACGAGCGCTGGGGCCGGATCGTCGCGGCCTTCATCAAGCGGAGCGGTAGCACCGACGAAGCGGCGCTCGACGCCCATTGCCGGGCGGGCGGCCTGCCGAGTCACAAGCTGCCGCGCCGCTACGTCTTTGTGGACGAGATCCCGAAATCGCCGGTCGGCAAGCTGCTGCGCCGTCAGCTCGTGGCCGGCGAGTACGTGCCCGAGGCCGAGCCCCGCGCCGAAGGCCACGAGGCCGCCTGACACCCCCCAACGAATTTCAGCGAGAGCCCAGCCCCATGACGAGTTACACCCCCACCATCGACCCGCGCCTGACGAACCTCGACGGCTTCCGCGTCGAGATCGACGCCGAGCGCGAGCGTGCCGACGTGATTCTGGCGCGACCGCCGATGAACGTCATCGCGATGCCCCAGCGCGACGAGATCAGGAAGGTGTTCGAGGCGCTGGACGAGGATCCCCGCGTGCGGGTCATCGTCCTGCGGGCGGAGGGCGAGCACTTCTCGTCGGGGGGCTACATCAAGGGCTTCCTCGACGCCTCGCCCGAACACGTCTCGAAGCTCGCCTGGAACATGGCGGCGCCGGCCCGCTGCTCGAAGCCCGTCATCGCCGCCAACCGTGGATACACGTTCGGGGTCGGCTTCGAGATCTCGCTGGCCTGCGACTTCCGCATCGTCTCCGAGACCTGCCGCTATGCGCTTCCCGAACAGAAGCTCGGCCAGATCCCCGGTTCCGGCGGCTCGGCCCGGCTCCAGAAGATCGTCGGTATCACGCGGACGAAGGACATCGTGATGCGCTCGAAGCGCATCCCCGGCCGGCAGGCTCTCGACTGGGGCATCGCCACCGAATGCGTGCCCGACGCGGACCTGGAGAAGGCCACCGACGCCCTCGTGGAGGAGCTGCGCGCCTTCTCGCCCATCGCCCAGCGCACTGCCAAGAAGCTCCTCAACGACACCGAGGACGCGAGCCTGTCCATCGCCATCGAGCTCGAGGGACACTGCTACAGCCGCCTGCGGCAGGCCGACGACTTCCGTGAGGGCGTCGAGGCGTTTCACGCCAAGCGCGCCCCGCGTTTCACCGGCTCCTAAACCCACCGCGCCGGGGGGCTGCAGGGCAGCTCCCCACACCCCCGTGACACCCACGGCACCGCTTCGATCCCGCCCCGGCGGGACACGATGGCGCGCGCCCTAATGGCCCCCGTCCCGACCCAGAGCCCGAACCGGCCCCACTGCGGCAACGACCGCATCCCCCGGAGGAACCCCATGCAGACCGCCGCAACCTTCGCATCCGATCCCCCCGCTCACGCCAAGCCTACGGGCCGGCAAACGGCGACGGCCGCCATGGCCTCGCTGTTCGGCTGGGGGCTCGATCTCTTCGACCTGTTCATCCTGCTCTACGTGGCGCCCGTAGTCGGCGCCCTGTTCTTTCCGGCCGACAAGCCGATGCTGTCGCTGGCGGGAGCCTATGCCTCCTTCGCGGTCACGCTGCTGATCCGGCCCCTCGGCTCGGCCCTGTTCGGCTCCTATGCGGACCGGTTCGGCCGGCGCCGCGCGCTCATGGTGGCGGTGACCGGGGTCGGCCTGTCGACTGCGGTATTCGGCCTCCTGCCGACGGTCGGCCAGATCGGATGGCTCGCCACCGCGATCTTCCTGATCTTCCGCCTCGTCCAGGGCATCTTCGTCGGCGGCGTGGTCGCGGCGTCTCACACGATCGGGACGGAATCCGTACCGGAGCGGTGGCGGGGGCTGATGTCCGGGGCGGTCGGCGGTGGCGGCTCGGCCATCGGCGGCCTGCTTGCCTCTCTGGTCTTCTACATCGTCTCGCTCATGGCGCCGGGAGAAGCCTTTACCGAGTGGGGCTGGCGGCTGATGTTCTTCTCGGGTCTGCTGACCTCGGTGATCGGCCTGATCCTCTTCCGCAATCTCGAGGAATCCCCGATCTTCAAGGATCTCCAGGCCCGGAAGGCGGCGCTCCGGGAGGGTGCTCCGGCGGAGGGCTCTCCGATCCGCTCCCTGTTCTCGCCGTCCAACCGGCGAAGCTTCGTGGTCGCGACGCTCATCTCCTTCGGCGGCGGCGCGGCCTACTATCTCACGTCCGGTTACCTGCCGACCCTCCTCAAGCTCGTGAACGGCGTGCCGAACGCCACCGCCTCGATGATCCTGATCGGC
The DNA here is from genome assembly GCF_022829625.1 of Methylobacterium sp. E-046. Lineage (NCBI taxonomy): Bacteria > Pseudomonadati > Pseudomonadota > Alphaproteobacteria > Hyphomicrobiales > Methylobacteriaceae > Methylobacterium > Methylobacterium sp. E-046. The sequence goes on from NZ_JAKSYP010000277.1 coordinate 34,342, forward strand.
GCCAACGTCGCGGCGGCGATCGGCGCCTGCGGCATGGGCGAACTGAGCCAGCATATCGGGCGCAGACGGTCGTTCCTCGTAATGGGCGTCATCCGCCTGCTCGCTTTTCCCGCCCTGTTCCTGACCATGGCGAACACGACGAGCCTCGTTGGGGTCGCGGCCTGCGCCTTCCTGCTGGCGCTCATTGCCAACGCCAGCTACGGGCCGCTGCTGATCTTCCTCAACGAAAAATTCCCGACGGCGGTGCGGGCCACGGGGACGGGCCTGACCTGGAACATCGGCTTCGCCCTCGGCGGCATGCTGCCGACGCTCGTCTCCCTCGTCGCCGACGGGCCGACGCAGATTCCGATGGTGCTGGCCGTCGTCATGACCGGCGTCACCCTGGTCTATCTCGTCGGTGCCTTCCTGACCAACGAGACGCAGGGCAATCTTGACCGGGCCTGACGATACGGTTCTGCGCGGGCGGAGGCCTCCCATGACGAGTGATCCCCTCTGGAGCTTCGCCTGCGCGTTCTACGGCCGGCCCGGCGTCGCCGCGGCCTGCCTCGCGCTCCAGGACGAGGGCGGCGCCGATGTGCCCCTGCTCCTGTACCTGATCTGGTGCGGGAGGACCGGACGAAGGCTGGACGCCTCGGCGCTCGCCGGAGCGGAAGCCCGGATCGGAACCTGGCGCGGACAGGTGATTATTCCCTTACGGGCGATCCGCCGGGCGATGCGGTCGGACCTCATGCCGGGCCAGGGGACGGAGGCGCTCCGGGAGCGGATCAAGCTCGCGGAGATCGAGGCGGAGCGCCTCGCCCTCGCGGCTCTCTTCGAGGCCGCGCCGGTCCCGGATATGCCGGCGAGTTCGGGCGGCGAGGCGCTGGCCCTCTATGCCGCTCATCTCGGCCGGACCTGGCCGGAGGCACCGCTGCGGGTTCTCGCGACGGCGCTGGAGGGCTGAGCGCCGGTCAGCCTTCTCCGCTCCGCCAACGCCGGACGCCGGGTGCGTCGATGTCGAACAGGTCGAGAACCCGCCCAATCGTATGGTCCACCATTTCGGCGAGGCTCTCCGGACGCGCGTAGAAGGCCGGAACCGGCGGGGCGATGATCGCCCCCATTTCCGAGAGCGCCGTCATGGTGCGGAGGTGGCCGGTGTGGAGGGGGGTCTCCCGCACCATCAGGACGAGGCGGCGGCGCTCCTTCAGGGTCACGTCGGCGGCCCGCGTCAGCAGGCCGGATGTGACGCCGGTCGCGATCTCGGCCTGGCTTCGCATGGAGCAGGGCGCCACGACCATGCCGCGGGTCCGGAAGGATCCGGAGGCGATCGAGGCGCCGATGTCCCCCTGGGCGTAGGTCTTGGCGGCCAGGGCGCGGACGTCGGCGACCTTGAGGTCGGTCTCATGGGCCAGCGTCACCTCGGCCGAGCGCGATATCACGAGATGGGCCGGGATCGCGAGGTCGCGCAGGATTTCCAGGAGACGGATCCCATAGATCACCCCCGAAGCACCCGAGATGCCGACCACGAGGGGCAGCGGTGTCATCGTTCCTCCCGGCCGCAACGGGCGCGGCGACGTTTCCGGTGACAGTATCGGGGTGTGCTCGCTCGTGTCGAATAACGTCGGCTGATCGCTGCCATCAGTCCGGGGGGCTCAACCGGTGATGATATGGGCCTGGAGTGCGGTCGCCGCCGCGGTCAACTCCTCCTCAAGGATGCCGATAAGGAGCTGCGCCGCGTGGCTGAGCGGTTTCTGCGGATGGTGAATGATCACCAATTCGCGGGCGATGCGCGGCGCGACGATGCGATAGGCCTTGAGGGACCCGTTGGCGAGCTGTCGGCTGACGGCGATGCTCGGCAGCACAGTGAAACTCGTCGAGCGCGCCACGAAGTCCGCGATCGCGGGGGGCAGGTCGAGTTCGAGCTTTGGGCACAGGATCACGTCCGCGGCGGCGACACGGCGGTCGAGTTCGACGCGCAGGCCGTGGCGGGTCGACGGCAGGATCAGGTTGAGGGCGGCGAGGTCCGCCATCCGGAGGGGTAGGGGCACCGGCAACGGTGTGTCGCGCCCGCCGACCACGACCATTTCCTCGTCGAGGAGGGGTGCCATGACGAGGCCGAGGCGTCGGGCCGGCCGGTTGATCACCGCGAGGTCGAGGGCGCCGCTGCCGACGCCCTCGATGAAGGTGCTGCTGTAGCCATCGGCCAGCGACAGCTCGACCTCTGGGTAGGCCGCCGCGAAGCGAGCGAGGACGCTCGGGATTACGCTCATCGACAGGGACGACAGGATGCCCGCCGTGACGCGGCCCGACACGGTTTGGGACAGGCGCGCCATGGCCGCCCGGGCCTCGGCGACATCCCGCTGGATCGGGTGGACCAGTTGGTGCAGCGTCCGGCCGGCGGCTGTCGGCACCATGGCCTTCGGCTGGCGGTCGAACAGGCGCTGGCCGAGTTCCCGTTCCAGCTTGGCGATCTGCATGCTGAGCGCGGGCTGGACGACGTTCATCCGCTGCGCGGCGCGGGTGACGCTGCCCTCCTCGAACAGGGCGACGAAGTAAGAGATCTGACGGAGATCCATACACGGGACCCGGGCGACACGAGCAACGCGCCAGAGGACCATGTGCGGGCTGGTCGGCGCAATTCAAACCGGCTGATGGGCGGCATCACCAATCGTTATTTTTCCCGCCTGCGGGAAGGCCTTAACGCTTCCTCCCCTGGCAAGCTTGGTTGAGATGACCCCGCCGTGAGGACAGCATGAACGCGCCCACTCCCGTTCGTTCCCTCCGCGACTGGCTCGATCGGCTGTCCGGGGATGGGCGCCTCGCCATCGCGCGGCCGGGAATCGGCTTGCGCCACGAGGCGGCGGCGGTGGCGAACCGCCTCGACGGCCGGCAGGCCAGCCTGTTTCCGCAGCCCGGGGGGCATCCGGGCACCATCGTCTCGGGCCTCGTGTCGAGCCGGGCCTGGATGGCGGAAGCCCTCGGCACCACGCAGGATCGCCTCGTCGCCCATTTCCAGCAGGCCGCCGCCCAGCCGCTCCCCTGGCACGAACGCAACTCCGCCCCCGCGCAGGAGGTCGTCCACCGGGAGGGACTCGACATCCTGAAGCTCCTGCCGGTGCCGACTTTGAACGAGCACGACAGCGGCCCCTACATCTCGGCGGGCCTGATGATCTCCCGGGACCCAGAGACCGGCCTGCAGAACGTCGCCATCCTGCGTTGCCAGATTAGCGGTCCGGACAGGATCGGCGTGCTGGTCCTGCCCCGGCATACCGACAATTTCTACCGCAAGGCCGAGGCCCAGGGCCGGGGCCTCGAAGTCGCCCTCGTGGTCGGCGTCGATCCCGCCTGCCTCCTCGCATCCCAGGCCATCGTGCCCCTCGGCCACGACGAGTTGGAGATCGCCGGGGCGCTCACCGGCCAACCCCTCGACGTGGTCAAGTGCCTGACGAACGGCGTGCGCGTTCCGGCGAACGCAGAGATCGTGATCGAGGGCCGCCTCCTGCCCGAAATCCGCGAACCCGAAGGGCCGTTCGGGGAGTTCCCGCAATATTACGGGGAGCGGGCCAAGCGGCACGTCATGCGGGTCGATGCGGTGACGCACCGGCGCGACCCGATCTTCCACATGATCGTCGGGGGCGGTCTGGAGCATCTGTTGCTGGGGGCGATCCCCCGCGAGGCCACGATCCTCGCGACCCTCCAGCGCAGCTTCCCCGGTGTCGAGGACGTGCATCTGTCCCTGGGGGGAGTCGGCCGTTACCACCTCTACGTCCGCCTGCGGAAGACGCAGGAGGGCGAGGCCAAGAACGTGCTGCTCGGGGCCTTCGCCGCCCACTACGACATCAAGCACGCCGTCGTGGTCGATACGGATGTCGACATCCACGCCCCACAAGAAGTTGAATGGGCGGTCTCGACGCGGTTCCAGGCGGACCGAGACCTCGTCGTCATCCCTCACGCCCAGGGCTCGAAGCTCGATCCCTCGGGCCGCGAGGGGGTCGGCGCGAAGATGGGTCTCGACGCGACCGTTCCGCTCGACGCGCCCCCCATGAAATTCAAGCGCATCCGTGTTCCCGGCGAGGCCGAGGTCGATCTCGACGCGGTGCTCGCGTCCGGCGCCGACTGGCGCGCGGCAATCGGCTGATCCCGTGAACGCCTTGCCCGAAACGGTCGACGTGTTGATCGTCGGCGGGGGCTCTGCCGGCTGCGTGATGGCCCACCGGCTCTCCGCCGACCCGCGGCGCCGGGTGCTCCTCGTCGAAGCCGGCATCGATACACCGCCGGGCCGGGTGCCGGCGGAGATCCTCGACAGCTATCCGATGCCGCTGTTCCATGGCGACACCTACATCTGGCCGGGGCTCGACGCGGCAGTCACCCGCGACTCCCGCGGTCGCACGCGGCGGCGGGCCTACGAGCAGGGCCGGGTGATGGGCGGCTCGTCCAGCATCAACGTCCAGGCGGCCAACCGCGGGCTGCCCCGCGATTACGAGGCCTGGGCCGCGCTCGGCGCCGAGGGCTGGGCCTGGGACGACGTGCTGCCGTATTTCCGCAGGCTCGAGACCGACCTCGATTGCGGCGGTCCGCTGCACGGCCATGATGGGCCGCTCCCGATCCGGCGCATCCTGGAGCCCGCATGGCCCCCCTTCGCCCATGCGGTCGCCCGCGCCTTCGATGCGACGGGGCTGCCCCGGCGCGTCGATCAGAACGGCGAATTCGAGGACGGGATCTTCCCGCCGGCCTTCTCCAACCGGGACGACGCGCGGGTCTCGGCCGCCGCCGCGTATCTGGACGTGGGGACGCGGGCCCGGCCGAATCTCACCATCGCCGCCGGCCTCGAGGTCCGTTCGCTGGTGATGGACGGGCGCCTCGCGACCGGGGCAGTGCTGCGGCGGGGCGACGGATGCGAGCAGCAAGTGAGCGCCGCCTCCGTAGTCCTGTGCGCCGGCGCTCTTCGATCGCCGGTGCTCCTCCTGCGTGCCGGGATCGGCCCGGGCGATGCGCTCTCCGCCTGCGGGATACCCGTCCGGCTGGATCGTTCGGGCGTCGGCGAGAACCTACGGGACCATCCCGCTTTGACGATGGCCCAGGTCCTTCCCCGCTCGCTCCGGCTGCCCGAGACCTTCCGGCGCGCGAGCTTGCTGGCCCTGCGCTATACGTCCTGCCATCCCGGAGGCTGCGCCTCCGATATGTATCTCACCGCCTCCGCCCGTGCCGGCTGGCACGCCCTCGGCGGACGCCTCGCGCTCTACTTCCTCTGGGTGAACCAGCCGCACTCGGTCGGGCGCCTGCGTCTCGATCCAGCGAACCCGTCCGGCCCGCCCGACATCGACCTCGGCCTGCTCTCGGATCGCCGCGATCTCGAACGCCTCGCCTCGGGGATTCGGCTGCTCCGCGACCTCGTGGTCTCGCCCACGCTGAACCCCCGCTCAGACGACCTATTCCCCGCGAACTATTCGCCGCTGATCCGCCGGCTGAGCGCCGTCTCCCCTCGCAACCGGCGGCTCACCGGCCTCCTCGCCCCCGTGTTCGATGCACCGGCCATGCTGCGCGCCCCGCTGCTGCGCGCCGTCTTAGGCGGCCACGCTTGGGCGACAGTGCTCCAGGACGATGGCGCTCTCGACGACTTTGTCCGGGACAACGTCTTCGGGGTCTGGCATGCGAGCGGTACGTGCCGCATGGGCCGGGCCGACGATCCCGGCGCGGTGGTCGATCCGGGGGGGCGCGTCATCGGAACCGAGAACCTGTCCGTCGCCGACGCATCGGTGATGCCCCGCCTTCCTAGCGCAAACACGAACGTCCCGACCTTGATGATTGCGGAAAAGATCGCGGAGAGGATGATGGTGGAGATGGGATGATCCCTCTCGACACGTTCGGCACCTTTGCGGTGGCCGACCTACGGCTGGAATACCGTTTCGTCGGTCCGCAGCCGGACTTGGCGCCGACGCTGGTGTTGCTTCATGAGGGTCTCGGTTCTGCCACGCAGTGGGGCTTGCTGCCGGAAATTCTGGTCGAGAAGACCGGATGCGGTGTCCTGGCTTTCTCGCGGCAGGGTTATGGGGCCTCGAGTCCGGTGCCTCTGCCCCGCCGGGCCGACTTTCTCGAACAGGAAGCCTGCACCATACTTCCCCAGGTCTTCGACCTCGCGGGACTGCGAAGCGGCCTGCTGATCGGCCATTCCGATGGCGCCTCGATCGCGGCCCTCGCGTTGGCGGAGGGCGACACCCGCGTGCGGGGCGGCGTCCTTATCGCGCCCCATTTCTTCGTCGAGGAGGCGACGCTGGCCGGGGCCCGACGGGCCCGGGACGCCTATGACAAGGGCGATCTGAAGGTCCGTCTCGGCCGTCGGCATACCGATGTCGAGGGAGCCTTTCGCGGCTGGAACGACGCTTGGTTGGATCCGGCTCGGCGCGGATGGACAATCGAGACAGCCCTCACGCGATGGACCGTCCCGGCAATCATCATCCAGGGGACGAAGGATGCTTACGGAACTAAGGCTCAGATTGCTGCCGCTCGCAGACTTTGCCCCGCCGGTCTGCTGAATATTTATGAGATGCCGAATGTTGGGCATCACCCACATCGCGAAGCGTTGGCAGAAACTGCCGACGTCATCGCCCGCTTCGTCACCCATGTCCTGAGCAGAGATTAAGTCTTCACAAGACAATGTTTGATTGGCCTTGAAACACACTGTCGCGAGGCCGGGTGCCGGCCCCTTTCCCGTGGGGAGGGGCAGGAGGCGGTGTCAGGTTCTTTGACAGGGTTATTTGGAATCACCTGCCTCCCAGGCCTCATCCAGATCGAGCTTTCCGAATCCGGGCGAGGACAAAGCCCAGCCGTGGTACTGGGCACGTTCGCCCACAATGCCGCCCGACAGCTTTCGGCAAATTCGCGTCCTCGACGGAATGACCGGATTGGATCGGGTAAGACGCTGTCCGTTTTTCCAGCAAGCCCCCTCCAAAGCGGACCGGCCGCTTTCGGCCAGACTACGCCACACCGGATCGGCATCGCGTGCAGGACCAGACATTCGGCTTGGCGCCGATCCCGGTCATTCAATCAGCCTTACCCGCTCCCACATAGCGGACATTCATCGTCACCGTTGCCCTGCCGGCCTACTCGCATAAGGGCTGGCTATGGAGATCGGGACGATCGGACAAAACTGCATAAGGCCCAATCACTCTGTTGGGTACACAGCCATACGCCAGTGATAGACAAGCTGCGCCGCCTTTCTCGGGGAGCACACTTTCTTTTCGGTCCTCAGAAGGCCGGCTCCAAATATGTGGCGATCACCATACCTTAGGTCAACAAGATTATAGTGGGGATAACGGCCTTAGTCGCATAGGTAGAGCAAACTATGATCGTCAAGCGCACCTGCGATCGCCCCAACTAAATTTCGATGACTACTTGCAGAGCCTGAAGTGCCTCGATGAATTGCTGACGCGTTTCCGCATCAGCACAGCGCAATTTTTCCATCATCAGATCAAGCAACACCGCCTGCTCGCGAAGGCCAATCTCTGTCGCAGCAGGACCCGAGGGGTCGAACGCACGGATAGGAACGTTCAGCGCGCAAGCGATGCGGGCGAGGGTACGCTTTAAGCCTGCCGACCCACCTGAGACGTCTGGATCCTCCATCATGCGCATACCTTGATTTAGTTACAACAGCGGTCACTTAAAGCAGGAGCACCGCCCCGTACGCTGGGACGATGCTTCTTAGAGCTGTAGGTCAAACGTCCGCAAAAAGGGGCGATGCCACTCAGCGGCGAATGAACAATGACACTGTGGCACTCGCCGCGCTGGCAGCAGCCACGATCAGGAACACAAGTGACGTGTCGTTGTGGGTATCCATGAACCCGCCGATCAAAGGCTCGCCGAGACCGGCAAACAGATAGGCGAAAAAGTTCATCACGCCGATCGCCGTACCGGCTCGCTTGTGGCCGACGAGGTCCGGGCAAAGCGCCCAGAACGAGGACTGTGGGCCATAGACGAAGAAGCCGCACAGGAAGAGCACTGCGAGGCCGAGATACACCTCTGACGTCGGAATCTTGTACATACACAGCGACATAACCGTCGCGCATGCCATGTACAGCACGATCGCCAAGTAGCGCTTGGAACCGAAGATCTTGTCCGAGATCCAGCCGTTAGTAGCCGCGCCGAAAGCCATGCCGACGGGGAGCGCGACGCTAATCCACTTCGGGTCGATCACTGCAGTCTGTGCACTTGCCTTCGCCCAGTTTGCGCCGAGAAAGTGCACAGGCACCCAGACGAGCAGACCGTAGCGGGCTGCATTTTGAAAGCCAATGGCGAGACCGCCGATCAGAAGTCTCCAATTCTTAAGGACACCCTTGTAGCGCTCGAAGGAGGTCTCATCGTCAGCGACAGGAGCCACGCTTTCGTCGACTGCGTCGTCGTGGGGCGATGAGAAGCCCATGTCCTCCGGACGCTCGCGGACGACGAGGTAGAACGTGATGCCACCGACTAACAGCAGCAGCACTGGGATGCGGAAGATCCAGCGCCAGTCGAGATGGAGCTGCTGCACGATGATGAGCGACGTGACGTAGGACAGGACTGAGGCCATGCCGGCCGCGAACGTGTAGCAGCCGAAGACTTTGCCGCGCTCGTGGCGTCCCCACCAATTCGACAAGAGGCTACTGCCGGGCGCCCATCCCATCGCCTGGAAATAGCCGTTCACGCCCCAAAACGCGCCAAGAGTAAAAATCCCCGTAGAGAAGCTGGTTGCCCAGTTCATCGCGCAGGACAGGATCGCGCCGGCGCTCATGACCCGCCGACCGCCAAACTTGTCGCCGAGATTGCCATTGATGGCTTGGCCGATCGCGTAGGCCCACAGCAGGCAGGCGCTGACCCAACCAAGTGTTTCTTTAGTCACGCCGAACTCAGCTTGAATACCGGGAATGGCAAAGCCAAAAGTCTGCCGCCCGGTATAGAAGAAGAAATAACAGAACATCGTCGCCAGCAGCATACGCCACTGCGCGCGACGGAACGAGATTTGTACTGGGGTTGTGGCAAAGCCTTGCACCCCCACCTGTGCGGTGGTCATCGACGTTCCCTCCCTGGGACAGTAAATGAAGATGTCGCCGAGCACTGGTCGTTTTTATTGATCCAAGTGCCCGCGATTTTAGCGGCGCTTTATTGATGCCAGGGCGTCGACCATGTCCTGACATTTGTGAAGCTCTTCATGGCTTCTACGACACCCTCTTTGTAACCAAGGCCCGAGTCCTTGATCCCACCAAAGGGCGACATCTCAATGCGGTAGCCCGGGACTTCCCAGACGTTGACCGTGCCGACTTCAAGTTCGGCGACGAAGCGACTGACGTAGTCGAGGCGATTGGTGCAAACACCCGATGACAGGCCGTAGGCAGTCGAGTTCGAGATCTGGATGACCTTGGCGATGTCATCTGGACAGCGAATGATCGGGATCACCGGACCGAACGTCTCCTCGCGCACTAATTCGCAGTCGTAGGGCACTCGGTCGACCACGGTCGGCGCAAAAAGTGCCCCCTGGCGCGGAGCGCCGGAGAGAAGCTCGGCCCCGTGCTGGATTGCATCGTTCACGCGCTTCTCGAAAAGGGTGGCGGAGCGCTCGTTGATGACGGTGCCAACATCCGTTTCAGGATTTGACGGGTCTCCGCACTTCAGGCGCTTCGCCTTCTCAACCACGAGCTTGGAAAACGCGTCAGCCACGCTCTCCACCACCAGGATGCGCTTTACCGCCGTGCAGCGCTGGCCAGAGTTCTTCGTGGCTCCGGTCACCGCAAGTTCGGCTGCCTTATCGAGATCGGCATCCTCCATGACGATCAGCGGGTCATTGCCGCCAAGTTCGAGCACGATGCGCTTATAACCGGCCGTATTGGCGATGTGCTTGCCGACGTGGACCGAACCAGTGAAGGTTACGAGGTCGGCATCCGGATCATTGATCATGGAGTCGCCCATCGTGGATGGATTGCCGGTGACCACGGAGAGCATCTCCGGCGGCAGCCCTGCCTCGTACAACACGTCGGCCAGGGCCAAGGCGGTCAAAGGCGTCAGCTCAGTCGGCTTCAGCACCAGCCGGTTGTTGGTAGCAATGGCTGGCGCCAGCTTGTGGCTGACCATGTTGAGCGGATGATTGAACGGGGTTATGGCCGAGATCACCCCAAGCAACGGCAGGCGGGTTGTGTAGATCTTGCGGGCCTTGCCGTTCGGCGAGACGTCGCAGGAGTAGATCTCACCGTCATCCTTGATCGTCAGCTGCGCCGCAAACGACCAGACATCGTAGGCGCGGCTGGCCTCATAGAGCGAGTCCTTCCAGCATAGCCCGGACTCGGCCGTAATAAGAGCGGCGAAGGTCTCTTTGCGATCGCGCAGCATCTCGGCCGTGCGTTGCAGGATCTGCTGGCGCTCGTAGCGGGTGAGCCTCGGCTTGAATGCTCGGGCCTTGGCAAAGGCCTCTCGGACGTGCTCGGGGCGCGCCGCCGGCACGAGGCCGACGACAGAGTTGTCGTAGGGGTTGCGGACCTCGACCTGGTCGTCGGTTTGGACGAGCTTGCCGGCGATCCGCATGGCCTCGCGGCGTACGGGTGGTTTCACGTTCGCGTTCATGAGCATCACCGCACGAGGTTCAGGGCGACGTCGAAGACGTCGAAGTTGCGCAGCGTGCGGCCTTTAGGGATCGCGATCTGCCGATTGGCGATCATCGGCACCACCTGCTCGGTGAGACCACCGTGGGAACGCAGAGGCTCGGTCAGACCGGACAAGTCGTGTTTGACTGCGGCTGTGCCGAGGACCTTGTGCCGGCCCGAGAGAACCACGACGTCGCCGATCCGGTCGGCTGGCAGTTCGAAACGCTGGCAGGCCTCCTCGGCAGGGATGGCAACGGTAACGCCTGGGATGTTTCTGGTGACCGCGATGACGGCGTCGAGCTTGTTTGCATCGACGTAAACCGTGGCAAACGAGCCCAGGGCCCCGTGATGTGCAACGTAGGGATCAGTGATCGGTAGAATTACACGCGTCGTACCGGCGCCGAGTTCCTTGTCCAGGATCTCCTGTAGGTAGATTACGTCCGGCTGGCCGTCTGCGAGGTGCTTATCGTTCATGCCGTGATCGGCAGTCATCACGAGCGTGCAGCCTGCCGCGTCGAGTTCACCGACATAGCGGTCGAACATCGCGTAGAAGCTATTGGCTACCTCTGTGCCCGGAGCCGCCTTATGCTGCACGTAGTCGGTCGTCGACAGGTACATTACGTCCGGCCGGAATGTCTTGAGCAGCTTCACGCCGGCGGCAAAGACGAACTCGGATAAGTCGGCTGAGTAGACCTCCGGAAGTGGCAAGCCGACGAAGTCGAGCACATTATCGATGCCGTTCTCAGCCTTGTTGGCCTTGTCTGCCTTCTCCGACGAGAAAGCGATTGCGGTGCCAGTAGTGAAATCAAGTCCCTTGCCAAGTAGGGTGCGCAGCTTGTCCTTGGCGGTGACCATTGCGACCTTCATGCCGGCCTTCTGGAACTCGGCCAGGATGGTCGGCGCGCGCAGGAAGCGCGCGTCGTTCATCATCACTTCGACGCCCGCGTCGCGGTCATAGAAGAAATTTCCGGCGATGCCGTGCCAGGCGGGCGGGCGCCCAGTGATGATCGATAAGTTATTGGGGTTGGTGAAACTCGGGATGACCGACAGCGCAGTCATGTTTGCACCGGTTTCCATTAAGCGGCCGAGGTTCGGCGCGAGGCCGTTCTCGACGGCCGCCTCGATGTAGCCCGGTTCAGACCCATCGATGCAGATGATCACAACCGGATGGTCCGGCCGCCGATACGCGCGGTCATTGGCAACGACGTCCGCGCCGACATTGGTATGTATGTTCATCGCGTCCTCCCTTAGGCTGCCGCCGCCAACACAGCCTCTCGGCTGCCAATAAAGTTGCGGCCGCGCTCGCCCAGCAGGGCGTCATCAATGGCACCGATCCAGTCTTCGCGCGTAACCCCGTAGTCGGTGGCACGGGTCGAGACGCCGAGGTCGGTCAGGAAAGCTTCGAGCCTATCCGCACCGGCAGCTAAGTCTTCGCCAAAGATGCGTTTAAGCGCAGCGTCACAGTTCGCATCGCGCCCGATCACGCTGCGCATGACCGCCGGGAGGCTGAAGGAGCAAGCGATGCCGTGGACGGTGCCGTGGTGCAGCGTCAGGTAGTAAGATAGCGAGTGGGCGAGGGCTGTCTTTGTGTTAGAGAAAGCAAGCCCGGCGAACAGGCTCGCACGGGCGATGCGGCTGCGGAGCTCGACGTCATCGAGGCGATCCAGCAAGAGTGGCAGGCCCGAGAGGACTTCTGTCGCCGCCATTACCGCATGGTTGACGGAGACCGGGTTGGCATTAACATTCCAGATGCTCTCCAATGCGTGTGACAGGGCATCCAGGCCGGTCGACATCGTCAGACCGCGCGGCACGGCTAGCGAGGTGCGCGGATCGAGAATGGCGTGCTCGGGGTAGAGGTTGGGGCGGTTGAGCGAGTACTTTTGCTTGACTTCAGTGTCCCAGACGGTCGCCCAGGAGGTTACCTCGCTGCCAGTACCAGCTGTGGTGGGCACCGCAATGATCGGGGTGGCGCTCAAGAATTGCGGCCCGGTGCGTCCCTCCAAGAATTCTTGGACGATGGAGAAGTCGTTGCCGGAGGCCGCCAGCACCTTGGCGGTGTCGATGACCGAACCACCACCAAAAGCAACGATTACCTCGGGTTGGATACCGGTCTTGCCGTAGGAATTACATGCAATTCGAAGACCGTTGAAGCTTGGATTAGGCTCAACATCTCGGACGATGACGGACGGATATCCAACTTCTTTTTTAATCCTCTCGACCATGTGGTCAAAATACGGATGATCATTGTACGTCAGAAGGCAGAAGCTTCGGCCCGCTAGCTTGGCACGAATTGCTACTGTTGCTTCTTCGCCGAAGGTCACGGTGACCGGGTTCGCATAAGTCCAGGACTTCGCCATTTCCGCCTTTCTCCCAAGGTTATTGTTTTTGCTCCAGGATTAGGAACCATAATGCAGCTCACGGGGCGAATTGATAGTTTTTGCCGTTCCTATAGAAAAAACCTATGAGACATACCCAACTCCGCGCCTTCCACGCCGTGGCGTTTACCGAAAGCGTCACCGCGGCGGCGCATCAGCTCAACGTCAGTCAGCCGACGCTAACGACGCAGATCCGATCTTTGGAAGACGAGTACGCGATCGAGCTGTTCGTGCGCTCAGGCGGCCGCATGCGTCTCACCGATGCGGGGCGGCAGCTTCAAACGATCACACGGCGCCTATTTGCCGACGAAGCAGAAGCACGGCATTTCCTGGTCGAGAGCCGTGAGCTGCGCACGGGTCATCTGCGGGTTGGCGCCGTAGGGCCCTTTCACGCTACCGAAATGCTGGTGGCGTTTCATGCGCACTATCCGCAGATCGAAATCTCAGTTTCGGTTGGCAATTCTCAGGTGGTGCTGCAAAATCTTCTAGATTTTCGCTCAGACGTCGCCGTCCTGGCCTATGTCGATGATGATCCGCGGCTCTGGGTTTCGGAGTACAGCAAGGATGCAATCGTCGCCTTTGGCAGAAAAGATCACCCGCTCTTCGTTCAGCGCCGACGGGGTATGCGGTTGTGCGATCTGCATGGCCAAGCAATGGTCGCGCGTGAGCACGGTTCTAACACTCGACGAGCAAGCGACGCAGCCATGGCGGCGGCCGGCGTCATCCCACAAGTCGTTATGGAGATTGGAAGTCGTGAAGCTCTCCGTGAAGCAGTTGCGAGTGGGGTTGGGTTCGGCTTCGTATCACAAGCGGAGTACGTCGAGGACAAGCGGATCACCAGCCTGCCGATCATCGACGCGGAGATCTACAATTACGCGCGGATCGTCTGCCTGCGCGATAGGCTCTCATCTCGCATGATCTCAGCTTTCTTGAGTGTGACGAAAACCCTGAAAGGAAACACACAGCCTCCTAAAGATCACCTTTCGATGTAAGCAAAAAACGTCCGCGGACCAATCCGTACGCGCACGAGCCTCTGTCCCTATTCGGACGCAACGACAAGTAGCGCGGCTGATTATGTCGGCAATTCGGTCCCACTCTCGACAAGGCGCTTGTGACAACTGGAAAGCTCCCAGGAAGACTTAGATTCTGCTAGGAAAGCATGTCCGCTTGTCAAGCGGTGGTAAAGCGCTGCCGTGACCGGCAACATCTGGTTTTAGCCATCGCATGTTAGAAAGTAGACCGACGGCTTTCGGCCAGATCCCGTCGATGCTGATAGTCCGTATGAAAGTTTGTCGTGGGTGGATTTCGGCTGGTCCGAATTCGGGAGCAAAGTCGAGAAAGCGGACGTTCGCTCACTTCGCGACGCATGACGGATTTTCGCCCATCCCGGTCATTTAGCGGGCTGTGCGACATCCCATAAGCGTGTGTTCAACATCGCCGTATAGGCGCCATCGCTGGAGCCAAGCGCCATGTCGTTGGCTCAGAGCGCCTGCAACACTGGCTCGGCGTCCGGGCCTTCGTCGTATTCCGCGACGGGCGGTAGCGCTGGTTCGCGATGCGCGTCGATGGCGAAGGCGCCGAGGTGGACGAGTGTGGGCGGTCAAAGGGGGGCGCCTGAATTCTGCGACCGGCGGTGGGAGCAGTTGGCCGAGCTTTTTCTATCCTCGTGCCGGACAAGCGTGCGATCTACTACAGGCTTGCGAGCGAGTTCGCCCGCTTCGGCGCCTGACCGTCAGCCGCCGGGCGCAAGGCCGGTCCTCAGCGAGTAAGCCCAGTCGTCACGGCCGTACTCTTCGGCGCGCTGCGCCGCGCGGTCCCAGTCATACGAGACCGCGAGCAGTTCGACGTCGAGCGGCCGTGTCGCCAAATCGACGACCGCAAAACGTGCGTGGGGCGATCCAACTTCCGAGACATAGGCCGGATCGACGTTCCGGTAGGCCGGCCAGCCGACGCTGCCAGGATTGACAACCATCGGTCCTCTTGCGAGCGCGAGCAGACCCGGAACGTGGCTGTGCCCACAGAACACCGTCCGCCAGTCCTGCCCGCCGAGCCGCGCGACGACCTCGTCCTCGCGGGCTGCCACAAGCCGCTCCTCGACAATTTCTTCCAGTAGGAACGTCTCGTCGCTTCCAGGTGCGCCGTGAACGAAAAGCGCGTCCGCAAGTTCGACGCGTTCGGGCAAACCGTGCAGCCAAGCCCGCGCCGATGGGTCCAGCGCGCGCCACGTCGTGCTATCCGATCGGCCGAGCCTGCCGTCCAGTGATCCGCCGACCTGCCGATCGTGGTTGCCACGGACATGCAGCCATGGCGACGCACGCAACGTCGCCACCGTTTCAGCCGGCCACAGCGGCCCCGAGGCGCAATCGCCGAGATTAACGACAAGGTCGACCGACAGCGCCTCGATGCGTTCGCCGACCGCCGTAAGCGCCGGTAGATTGCCGTGAATATCTGAAACGACCGCTAGTCTCATCCGCCCGCGCTCGCGTTCCGCAGCAACTGCGTGACGTCGAGGAATGCCGAGACCATCCGTGACTGGACCCGGTCCTGCAAGCACACGATGTGCGAGTAGTCGGAGATCCTCACATCGGCCATTGGCAGGGTCCCAGTGGACTCGTTGCGGATATAACCGGCGCTCGACACAAAGCGGAACCTGACACCGCCCAAGACCGCTCCGCAGACCGCCTCTCGGCCTAGATCAGCGGTTTCGACGCATGGTACAAGAAGGTGGCGACCGTTAGCGTAGACAATTTCGTGAGCTCGATCTACAGGTCGGCGACGCGGTCAAGGTCCCGGTCGACTTCGACCAGGATCTCCGCGTTCGCCTTGACCGCATGGACGTCGCCCGCGTGCCCGAGATCTGTAAGCACGCCGCTTATGAACGCACGAGCTAACGAGGCTCCATCAAAACGGGAAACGCGATCTCGACGACGAATTTGTCGTAAAGGTGACAATGGTTCAGGGTGCTCGTGTGACACGTAATTAAATCTAAGATTCCGCGCGCAAGACAAATATGTGATATTATTTAAGGTAAATTATAGATCTCATCCAGAATTTACTCCTAAACTAGGCTAAATATTATATAGATTTATATAATTACACTGCTGTACTAATTCGATTTAACCTCACGTTGCGTATTCGTTGATTAAGCCGCATAACGAGCCTGAGCCAGATCACGATGGTCTATGTCCGGTGCACGGCCCGAGATGAGATCCGCAAGCAATCGCGCAGAGCCGCAGGCCATCGTCCAGCCGAGCGTGCCGTGACCGGTATTTGTGAATAGGTTCGGAAGGCTCGTCGCACCGACGATCGGCGTGCCATCCGGTGTCATCGGCCGCAGCCCTGTCCAGAACGACGCCTCCGACAGCTTGCCGCCCCTTGGAAACAGGTCACCGACACTGCGCTCAAGAGTGGCCCGACGCGGTCCGCGCAAGGTTTGGCTGAAGCTTGCGAGTTCCGCCGTGCCGCCGACTCTGATCCGGTCGCCGAGCCGCGTGATCCCCACTTTGAAGGTCTCGTCCATCACCGTCGAAATCGGCGCAGCGTCGGGGTCGCTCACGGGGAGCGTCAGCGAGTAGCCCTTCACGGGATAGACCGGCAGGCGGATCCCGTGAGGTCGCAACAGGGCGGGCGTGTAGCTTCCCATTGCGGCGACGTAGGCGTCCGCCCGGAAGCGTTCCAGGCCGGCCCGCACGGCGGCGACCCGGCCGCCGTCCACCTCGAGGTCGTCGATGGTCACGCCGTAGTGGAAGACGACGCCAAGCCCTTCGCAGAGCGCAGCGAGCTCCCGGGTGAACAGATGCGCATCGCCGGTCTCGTCCCCCGGCAACCTCAGACCGCCGACGATCTTCTCGCGAACGGCGCCCAGCGCCGGCTCCGCCGCGACGCATCCGGGGCGATCGAGGACCGCATACGCCACCCCGTAGGCGTCAAGGACGCGGGTGTCGTCCCCGACATGATCGAGCTGCTTCTGCGTCCGGAAGAGCTGCAGCGTGCCGCGCTCGCGGTGATCGTAGGCGATGCCCGTATCGTGGCGCAGGTCGCGCAGCACGTCGCGGCTGTACTCCGCAAGACGGACCATGCGCCCCTTGTTTCGGGCGTAGGCCTCCTCGGTGCAGTTGGCCAGCATGCGCGCGAGCCAGCCGTAGAGGCGCGGTTCGAGCAGGGGCCACAGCACGAGGGGCCGGTGGCGCATAAGCAACCACTTCATCGCCTTGACGGGGATGCCCGGGGCAGCCCAAGGCGCGGCGTAACCAGGCGAGACCTGCCCCGCATTGGCGAAGCTCGTTTCCCGTCCGGGCCCCGCCTGCCTGTCGATGACCGTCACCGCGTAACCAGCCTTGGCGAGGTAATAGGCGGAGGTGACGCCGACGACACCGCTGCCGAGAACCAGGATACGCATCGTTCGGTCCTCCTCAGCCAAGATAGCGGCGGGCATAGCGTCGTCCGAGGCTGGTGAGCACCTCGTAGCCGATGGTGCCCGCCTCCTTCCCCACGCCGTCGACCCCGTTGGCCGGTCCGATTAGGTCCAGGAAGTCGCCGTAGGCGACGGTGCCGTCGGGGGCCCGACTCACGTCCACGACGATGCTGTCCATCGAGACGCGTCCGACCACCGGCAGCCGCAGGCCATGGAGCCAGGCGGAACCGCGCCCGGAAAGGCTGCGCGGAAAACCATCGGCGTAGCCCACCGCCAGGGTGGCAAGGCGCATCGGACCGGGCGCCCGGGCCGCGTGCCCATAGCCGATCCCGGTACCCCCGGGCACGGTCCGCACCTGCACGACCCGGCTTTCCAGCCGCACGACCGGGGCCATAGGGTTCGCGTTGCCGGGGACTGGCGATACGCCGTAAAGTGCGGCCCCCGGCCGAACGAGGTCGAGATGATAGCTCGACCCGAGAAAGATCCCCGATGACGCCGCGAGGCTGAACGCCGCCCTAGGAAAGATCGGCCGCAGCGCCATTATCGCATCACGCTGTGCCGGGTTGGCCGGATCCCCCGGGGTATCGGCGCAAGCGAGATGGCTCATGACGAGCCCGACCGTCATGTCCGACTGCGCGATCCGCGCCGACAGACGCTCGGCATCGGAGCGTGCGAAGCCGAAACGCGCCATTCCGGTGTCGAACTGGACCGCGCAAGGTCCGCGAAAGCCGGCGATGCGCGCCGCGCGCGACCATGCCTCTAACGCGTCCCAGCCGTTCAGAACCGGTTCCAGGCGATGGGCAAGGCAGGCCGCTTCCGCTCCCGGAGCGGCACCGTTCAGGACGAAGATCCGGGCCATCGGGAGGTCACGCCGGAGGTCGATGCCTTCCTGAACCTGAGCGACGAAGAAGGTGTCGCATCCCACCGCCGCGAGCACGGGCGCGACCCGTCCGGCACCGAGCCCATAGGCGTCGGCCTTGACGACCGCGGCGACACGTGCGCCCGGGGCTTGCGCGGTCAACGCTTGGTAATTGCGTACGATCGCGCCGAGGTCGATGGTAAGGCGGCCGCCGCAGGTCGCCTCAACCAAGGCGATTTCAGAATACCCGTCGTCGATCTCGTGCGAGGCGATGTCCGGGCGGCAAGGGGACGGATCGATTGCGCACTCCATCATCGCACACCCGCGACCGGGGCCGGCGGAGGCGTCAGCGCGGACAGGCGGGACGGGGCCGCGGCCGGCACGGTGATCCGCAATCGGCTGTCGAGGAGTTCACCGCTATGGCGCAGGATCGGGTAGGCGGCGGCGGCGATCAGGTGGTCGTTGATCCGTTTGAGGTCGCGCATTAGGTCAAGACCGACGGTCCATACAGCATCGTCCCGGGCCGGCTCTTCGCGAAGCCACGCGACATGGGCGAGGACGTGAGCCTCTTCCATCGCCCGAAAAGCCCGCTTCTCGGAGGCTAGGCGACGCGCCGCGCGGTCATCCTCGGTGACGAGCAGCGATGCCGCATTGCGCAGGTTGACCGACAGCCGATCGAGGAGGCCGGCTAGGTCGAGGGAATCGGCGGAGGCCGCGCCGAGCTTGCGCCGCCTGCCGATCTGCGTCGCAACGTTTCGCGCCAAGACGTCCGCAGCATGGCCGATCTGGATCGTGAAGCTCATCAGGCCAGCGAGACGGCGCTCCTCGGCCTCGTTCAGGGTGTCGGCATCGAGCCGGGCGAGGTAGCGCTGCAACTCGGCGCCAAGGCCCTCGATCTCCCGTTCGGCGGCTCGCATCCGCTCGGCGGCAAACCCATCGCCCCGCAGCAGGCGGATGGCGTCGCGCAGCATGCCCTCAAGGATGTCGACCATGCGCAGCGCGTGGCGGGAGGCGTCACCCAGCGCCATCGAGGGCATCTCCGCGTGGTCCGGGACCAGCGGCATGCCGCGGCCGCTGCCGGGCGCCACCTCCACCTCCGGCAGCAGCCGGCGGAGCAGTCTGGCAAGCGGCCCGAGCAACGGCAGGGCAACGAGCGCAAGGACCGCGTTGAACGCGAGGTGGAAATTCGCGACGGCGGCGTGGGAATCTCCGGTCATGGCGTTGACGATCGGTGTGAGCCGGCCAAGCAGCGGCAACGCGATCAGGCATCCGGCGAACCGCACCAGGAGGTTTCCGAGCGCCACCCGACGGCCAGCGGGCTCGCGGGTCGCCATCAACGGATTGAGGGCGCTGCCGAGGTTGGCCCCCAGCACCAGGGCGAGAGCGGTCTCGGGTGGGACCATGCCCTGCCCTGCGAGTGCGGCGACAAGCAGGATCACCGCGACACTGGAATGGGCCACCCATGCGAACAGCGCGGCGAGCAGCACGGTAATGACCGGATCGGCCGCGACGATGCCGAGGATCGCCTGCAGCCCGGGCGTTTCGCCGTAGGGTGCGAGCGTCTCCACCATCCGCATCAGGCCCAGCAAGACGAGGCCAAGGCCGATTGCGATTCGCCCGATCGCCTTGCCTTTCGCGCCCGATGCCCGGCGGAAGGCGACCGCTCCGACGAGGACGAGCACGGGCGCCACCATCGCGACATCGAACGACAGGGCCTTGACGATCAGCGCTGTCCCGATGTTGGCCCCGAGCATTACCGCCAGGGCCGGCATCAACTCCACCAGGCCCCCGGCTGCGAACGCCGTGGCCATCAACCCCGTCGCGGTGCTGCTCTGAAGCAGCATCGTCACGCCGAGGCCGGCGAGCATCGCCTTGACCGGGTTATTCAGACTTGCCCCAAGCACGCGCTGGAGATCGCCGCCGAACGCGCGCTGCACCCCGGTGCGGATCATGTGGATGCCCCAGAGCAGGAGCGCGACCCAACCCGCGAGGTCGAGGAGCAGCACCGTTCCGGTCATGTCCGGCGCCCGCGTTCCGCGCCCACTATGGCCGCCTCGACGATGTCGAGAGCGTTCGTCATCTGGCTCGGCGTAACGGTCAGGGGGGCGTCAGGGTCAGGACGTTGCCCATGGTGGTCTTGAACGAAAGGCCGGCATTGAGCGCCCGATAGAGCACCGCCTCGGCCAAGTCGGCATCGGGTTCGCGCGTGTCGCGGTCACGGACCAGTTCGATGCCGATGAGGCAGCCCCTGCCGCGCACGTCACCGATCGCTGGGCAGCGTTCCATCATGGCGCCGATCCGTTCGAGGGCCAGCGCGCCCACGCGCGCGGCGTTGCCGACCAGATCCTCCTCCTCGATGATCCGGATCGTCTCTAGCGCGGCGCGCGTCGTCACCGGATTTTTCTCGTGCGTGTAATGGCCGAAGGCCCACGCGCCGCCAACGTCGAGGCGCGGGTCGGCGATCACCGCCGCTATTGGAAGAATGCCGCCGCCGAGCGCCTTGCCGGCCACCAAGATGTCGGGGGCCACGCCATCGTGCTCGCAGGAGAACATCCGTCCGGTTTTGCCGAGGCCGGTGGGGATCTCGTCGAAAATCAGCAGCACACCGTGCCGGTCGCAGATGCGACGAACCTCCGCCCAGAAGCCCGGTGGCGGAATATAGGGCACCGCCCGCGTCGGCTCGGCGACAAGGGCCGCAACGTCGGGGTCCCGGGTCAGCACGTAGTCGATCATTCGGGCGCAGGCCTGGCCGCTCGCCTCCGCGCTGTCGGTGCCGTGGGGGCAGCGATAACCGCCGAAGGGGGCAACTTGGAGCGCGCCGGCCACCAGTGGCCCCGCGGGACCGGAGCGGAACAGCATCTCGCCCGACATCGCCGCTGAACCGGTGCCGGCACCGTGGAAGGAATCCCAGAACGACAGTGTCTTGTGGCGGCCGGTTGCCGCGCGCGCGACCTTCACTGCCACCTCGACCGCGTCCGACCCCCCGGTCGTGAACAGCACCTTTGAAAGGTTGCCCGGCGTGATCGCGGTAAGCTTTTCGGCAAGCGACACGGCAGGTTCGCAGGCATAGCGGCGGGGTGAGAAGGGCAGCGCGTCCATTTGCTCGGTGATGGCCCGCTTGAGGCGCGGATGACCGTAACCAATGTGGTGAACGTTGTTGCCGTGAAAATCCATGTAGCGGCGCCCGGCAACGTCCTCGATCCAGATGCCCTCCGCTCGCACGATCGCGTTGAGGCAGGGTGTCGAGACCGACTGGTGCAGGAACGCGTCCGAGTCCCGCGCGAGCAGCTCTCGCGTCGTCGCGTCGAGGCTCTCAGCCTGCCACGCGGCGCGGCGATCGGTGCGATTGGTGTCGCCCTCGGACTCGGCGACTGCCGCGGCTCGTATCATCGCGCCGGGGGTCATGCCGTCACCTCGCGGCGGCGCCAAACCTGGGTGCGGGCGATGACGAGGCGGTTGACCAGCGCCAGGGCGAGGCGTGCCGCGAGTGCAGTGGCCATGATCACGCTTGCCATCGCGGCGGCGGCGGCGGTCGTGCCGGCCTCGTCCATGTGGACGATGGCGATGGCAGCGAGCTTGGTGCTCGGCCCGTACAGGAAGATCACCGCCGAGACCGTCGTCATCGCGTTGACGAACAGGTAGACCGCCAGCTCCATCACCGTCGGCATGCAGATGGGCAGGCTGACCCGCCGGAGCGTCTGCCAGAACGGCACCTTCAGCGAGGCCGATACGGCCTCGAACTCCGGGTCTATCTGCTTCAGGGCCGTCGTAGCCGTCACGTGGGCCACGGTGTAGTAATGCGCGAGCGTGTTGATCGCGAGCAGCGCCAGGGTCCCGTAGAGGACGTTCAGCGGGTTCCAGGGCGCGTTGAAGAAGAACACATAGCCGAGGCCGAGCACGAGACCGGGGACGGCGAGCGGCAGCATCGCCAGGAGCTGCGCGAAGGCGCGGCCGGCGGGAAACAGTTTCAGCTTCTCGATGAGGTAGGCACCGCAAAACACGACCACCGTGCCGATGGCGGCGACCGAGAGCGCCATGACCAGCGAGTTCCAGTAGGGCGACCAGCCATCGGCGTCGGCGGCCGCGAAGTCGTAATGATCCAGCGTCAGACTGAGGTTGTAGGGCCAGTAACGGATGAAGGAGGCCCAGACTGCGACGCCGTAGGTCCCCACGATGACCCCGGCCACGAGCACCGCGTAGGCGAGCATCAGCCGATCGCGGACCGGGCGTGACTTCGGCTCGTAGGGCACCGAGCGGGCCGAGAGCAGGGACGATTGCCGGCGCTGGATCAGCCGGTCGACGACGAAGGCCAGCACCGCCGGCACCAGCATCAGGAGGCCGACGACGGCCCCCATCGGGAAGTTCTGCTGGCCGACGACCTGTCGATAGGCGTCGGTGGCGAGCACCGCGTACTGACCGCCGATCACCTTCGGAATGCCGAAGTCGGTGACGACGAGGGTGAAGACCACGAAGGCCGCGCTGACGAGACCATAGCGGGCCCCGGGTAGCGTCACGGTCAGGAAGGTTCGCAGGCGGCTCGTTCCCATGGCGGAGGCGGCTTCGTAGAGCCGCCCGTCCGAGAGTCCCAGCGCTGTGACGAGGATGATCACCGCGTGCGGAAACGCGTAGAGGCACTCGGCGATGGAGATGCCGATCGGCCCATAGACGCTCTGGCCGAACAGGATCCCGCGCAGGAACCCCTGGTTGCCTAGGATGTAGGTGAGCGCGATGCCCGACAGCAGGGAGGGCGCGAACAGCGGCAGTAGGGCGAGCGCAAGCAGCAGGCTCTTGAGCCGCATGGCCGTGCGGGTGAGCGCATAGGCGTAGCCAAAGGCCAGCGGCACCACGATCGCGACGACGCTGCCGGCCACGGCGAGGCTGTTGAGTAGCGCATCGACCAGCGTCGGCGTGGCGAAGTAGGTGCGGAAATTGGCCAGGCCAGCCATACCGCCGTCGGGGGCTTCCAAGCTCTTGATCAGCAACGCGCCGAGCGGCAGCGCGATGACGAGCACCAGAACCAGGCACAAGCCCGTGATGAGCGCGATGCCGACCTTGCTTTCGGAAACACCGTGCCGCTTTGCCGGCACGGCCTCCGACAGGGGCATGGCGATGGTCGCGTCGGACATGACCGGCCTCAAGCGCGCGGGGTCGACGGGAAGGGCCGGAGGGCCGCCGGCGGCAGGGAGACGTAAAGGTATTGGCCCTCGCTTAGGGCGAGGTCGCCGTGCAGGTTGGCCGAGAGGTCGGCGACCAGCGTTCCGCCGAGGTCGCGGCTCGGCTCCAGGCGGGCGCGATAGAACGAGCCGAGGAATTCCAGGCTGCGCACCCGCACCTCGATGGCGTTGACGTCGGTGGCGGCGACGTTACCGACACGGATCTCCTCTGGGCGGAAGCCGAGGCGGACGGGGCTGCCGGGAATGAAGCCGCGCCCATCCTCGCATACGAGGTCGACGCTGCCGACGCGGATCTCGCAGACCCCCCCGACCGTGGCGTCGAGGAAGGTCATCGCTCCGATGAAATCGGCCACGAACGCCGAAGCGGGCTGGCGGTAGATGTCCTGGGGCGTGCCGACCTGCTCGATCGCGCCACGGTTCATCACCACGACCCGATCCGCCATGGCGAGCGCCTCCTCCTGGTCGTGCGTGACCATTATGGTCGTGATGCCGAGGCGCTTCTGCAGTTGCCGGATCTCGTCGCGAAGCCGCGTGCGCACCTTGGCATCGAGGGCCGAGAGCGGCTCGTCGAGGAGGAGCAGGGAGGGCGAGGTGGCCAGTGCCCGGGCGAGTGCCACCCGCTGTTGCTGGCCGCCAGAGAGATGGACCGGATACTTGGCTCCCTGTTCGGGCAGGCCGACGAGAGACAGGAGCTCGGCGACCCGCGCGGCGATCCGCGCCTTCGGCATTCGCGTGTTGACGAGGCCGTAGGCGACGTTGGCCGCGACGGTCAGGTTCGGGAACAGCGCATACGATTGGAACACGATACCGAAGTCACGCTCCGAGGGCGGGGCCGACGAGACATCTCGGCAACCGATCTCGATGCGTCCCTCATCCTGCCGGTCGAGCCCGGCGATCATGCGCAGCAAGGTCGTCTTGCCGCAGCCGGAAGGGCCGAGGAAGCAGACGAACTCACCTTTCGCGATCTCCAGGTCGATTCCGTCGAGGGCGGTGAAAGCACCGTAGCGCTTCGACAATCCCGAAACCCTCAGGAACGGCGTCGCATCGCGAAGCGTCATAGCAGCACCCTCGATCTCTTGCGTACTCGTTCGGACGAACCCTACTTCTTGGCGGCCTTGGCCTCGTAGCGACGCGACCATTCGGCAAGCACCCGCTCGCGGTTGTCGGCCATCCAGCCGAGATCGTTCTTGATCATTGCGGCCTCGGCATTGGCGGGGTAGTTCGCGGGCACGTTGGCAACGCTGGGATAGGCGACGACTGCGTAGCTCTTGGCGTAGAGCTCGTTGGCCGCCTTGGTCGCGCCCCAGTCGGCGACCTTGCGGGCGAGTTCCAGATGCCTGGTGGTACCGACGATGGCGTAGGCTTCTTCGTCCCAGCCCGTGCCGTCGGCGGGAACGACGACGGCGAGTGGCGCCCCCTTCGTCTTCTCAGCGGCGCCGCGCATGTCCAGCGACAGACCGGCAGTGCGCTCGCCGCGGGCGGCCTGGACGCAGGGCGCCGAACCCGAATGCAGGTACGCGGCGATGTTCTCGTGGAGCTTGTCCATGAAAGCCCAGCCGGCCTCTTCGCCCATGCCCTGGAGCCAACCGGCGACCAGTAGGTAACCGGTGCCGGAGGAGGCGGGGTGTGGCATCACCACCTTGCCCTTGAGGGACGGCACCAGGAGGTCAGCCCATCGCACGGGGACCTTCGCGCCATCCTTCTCCGCTTCCGCGGTGTTGAAACAGACCACGCCGATCGAGGCGTCGGTGCCGGTCCAGCTGTAGGGGCCGACGGAATCCCGGAAAGCGGGCTTGAGGGCGTCGGCTCCCTTGGGCTCATAGGCGGCAAGCAGACCCTGCTTCTCGAACATGAGGAGGCTGGATGCGGCGAGCCCCATCACCATGTCGGCGCGGGGATTGTCCTTCTCGGCGAGGAACCGGGCGGTGATGACGCCCGTCGAGTCCCGTACCCAGACCACCTCAATCTCGGGCACCGCCCGCTCGATACCAGCCTTGAAGGGGCCAAGCTGGTCGTTTTCCAGGGCTGTGTAGATCGTCAGCTTGGTGCGTTCCGCTGCCGATACTGCGGTTGGAGCCGTCAAAGTCGACGTCATAGCGAGGGTCAGAGCGAGGAGGCCGACGAATTTCATGGACGTTGCTCCGAGGTATTTCGTTCTGACGTTTCTAGCGTCCGATACATGACAGTAGAAAGACAAAACTTTCGACGACCAAGTTCAGGATTTACGCACTCCTTGCCTCTTTAGAAGCCACTACATGGCAAGATTTATATTAATACAGTCAGCCGTGGTTCGTCCACGGCATTTGGCAGCGGATCGATGTCGGAACATTAAAGATTGCGGGTGAAGCCGCGTTCGACCGGGATAAATGGTCCTCCGCCGTCACCCTCAGTAGGCCTGCGGCATGCGTCCGGCGGCCAGGAGCCCGTTGATGTCGTTCACGACGCCTGGCAGGTCGGCGATCGTGTCGATGAGGAAGTGAGGCCTCGAATCGGCAAACAGGGCGGCGATCCGCGTCCTCTCGGAGGCGAGACGATCGGCGGGAAGGGCGCGGAACGCATCGTAGGTCAGCCCGAGCGCGTTGCCGGAGCAGGTGAGCGCCACCGTCCACATCCCGGCCTTGCGCCCTTCGAGGATGCCCGGGACCGTATCGTCGATCTTCACGCAGGCGGCGACATCGTCAATGCCGAGTGCGATCACGTTGGCAAGCGCCTGGGCCGGGAAGGGACGCCCGTTCGGGACCTCATCTGTGGCGACCACGTGGTCGGCGACGTAGCCATTGGTGGCAGCGAGCGCGACCACCCGCTCCATGACGCGGGCGGGGTATCCGGAGCAGGAGCCGATCTTGAGGCCCTTGGCCCGCAGTTCGGCGATGGCGTCCAGCGCACCGGGGATCACGGCTGAATGCTCTGCGATCTTCTCGATCTGCAGCGGCATGAAGCGCTCGTAGATCGCGGTGACGTCGGCATCGGTCGCCTCGCGTCCGCGGGCAGCGGCGTAGCGCGCGGCGATCTCGGGCTGATTGAGAAGCGTGCGGATGTGATCCCACTTGCCCATGCCCATCGGGCCCCGTGCCTCGGGCAGGCTTACGGCGACCCCGAACTCCGCGAACGCCTCGACGAAGATCTGGGTGGGTGCGAAGGAGCCGAAATCGACGACGGTCCCGGCCCAATCGAGGATCGCGGCCTGAAGTTTCTTCGGGTGAGCGTAGGGCATGG
Organism: Methylobacterium sp. E-046; assembly: GCF_022829625.1. NCBI lineage: Bacteria > Pseudomonadati > Pseudomonadota > Alphaproteobacteria > Hyphomicrobiales > Methylobacteriaceae > Methylobacterium > Methylobacterium sp. E-046. The sequence continues at coordinate 60,963 of NZ_JAKSYP010000277.1, forward strand.
GGATGCTTTCCTTTGCGATCAGAGGGTCGTGACGTTCAGTTCGGCGAACACCTCAGCGACGGCCTCGACCGCGCGCTCCATGTCGGCGGATTCAACGTGGCCGATGCAGCCGACCCGGAACGTTTCCAACTGCGTGAGCTTGCCGGGGTAGAGGATGAAGCCCTTCTCACGCACGGCGGCGTAGAAATCGGCGAAGCGGTACTTCGGGTCGCTCGGCGCGTGGAAGGTCACGATGATCGGAGCCTGGATCTCCGACGGCAGGAAAGACTTCAGGCCAAGACGTTCCATGCCACAAATCAGTACCTCGCAGTTGCGGGCGTATTTGGCGTGGCGGGCCGGCAGGCCACCCTCCTCGTCGTATTGCAGCAGCGCCTCGTGGAGCGCCGCGACGACGTGGGTCGGCGGGGTGAAGCGCCACTGCCCAGTGCGCTGCATGTAGAGGTGCTGGTCACTGAGGTTCAGTGCCAACGAAGGCGAGTTGCCCTCGGCCCTGGCCAGGACGTCCGCCCGCGCGATCACGAGACCCATGCCGGGCACGCCTTCCAGGCACTTGCCCGAAGCAGCGATCAGCGCCTCGAACGGTACCACGGCCGCGTCGATTGGGAGTGCGCCGAAGGAACTCATCGCATCGACGATCAGGCCGCGACCGTGACGTGCGACCACGGCGGCGATCTCTGGCAGCGGGTTGAGGATGCCGGTGCTGGTTTCGCAGTGGATCAGCCCGACATGGCTGATGGCGGGATCGGCGGCAAGCAGTCCGTCGACGGCCTCGGGTGTCGTGGGCACGTCGTCGGCGGTTTCGTAGACCGTGTGGTCGCGTCCCAAGGCCTCGCAGATCTTCGCGAGGCGCTTGCCGTAGGCGCCGTTCACGAGGACCAGCACCTTGCCGGAACGCGGGACCAGGGTACCGATCGCGGCCTCGACGGCGAAGGTGCCGCTTCCCTGCAGCGGCACGCAGACATGGCTGCCGGTGCCGTTTGCGATCGCGACGAGTCGCTCGCAGACGTTCGCTGTGAGAGCATTGAAACTTCCGTCCCAGGAGCCCCAGTCGGTCATCATCGCCGCGCGCGTGCGCTCGGACGTCGTCAGCGGACCGGGCGTGAGGAGAATGGGAGCGGCGGCTGTCATGGTGATCCTGCCCGATCTGCCGAGGGATGACCCGGAGCAGCGTGGGCGCTTCGGGGACGGGTCGATCTTGCGTTCAGACAACCCATCAGATCAAATCGTTTCTCGTAATGCTCGTCATAAGTCCCGCCGATAGATCGCCATGAATCTGTTCCAGCTTCGCGCCTTCGACGCCGTCTCGCGGGAAGGCAGCTTCACGCGCGCGGCGCAGCGCCTCTGCATCAGCCAACCCGCGGTGACCGGGCACATCAAGGCGCTGGAGGAGCGGTACGACCTGGTGCTGTTCCGGCGCACGGCGCGGGCCGCGGAACTGACGCCGCAGGGTCAAGCTCTCGCTGAAGTCACCGGCCCGCTCTTCGGGCTCGTGGAGCAAGCCGAGGATCTGCTGGAGGCCAACCGGACGCTCGTTTCGGGGCGGATCGAGATCGCGGTGGATTCGCCCCACATCGTGATGCCGCTCCTCGCGCGCCTCCGAGCGCACCATCCCGGCATCGTCGTCGGATTGATCCTCGGCAACGCTGCCGACACGCGCGAAGCCCTGCTGTCGGAGCGTGCGAGCGTCGCCGTCCTCACGGAGGCCGAGGCGCATCCGGACCTCCACCTCTCGGAAATCGCCGTCTCGCGCATATGCGCCGTTGTCCCGAGGTCCCACCCCCTTGCACATCGCGCGGCGTTGCATACTGCCGAACTCGACGGGGCCGCCATGGTCCTGCGCGAGCCCACCTCCGTGACCCGGCGAACCTTCGACCGGGCCTGTCGGAGCGCTCGCATCGCGCCCACTGTGCTGATGGAACTCGACAGTCGTGAAGCGGTGATCGAGGCTGCCGCCGCCGGCATCGGGATCGGTATCGTCTTGTCATTAGAATGCGGCGAGGACGCCCGGATCGCCGCGATCCCGATCGACGGACCCGATCTTGTCAACCGCCACGCGATCGCCTGCCTGGCGCGGCGGAAGAACCTGCGCCTGATCCGTGCGGTGTTCGGGTTGGCAACGGGGACAGCTTCGGAAGGGGCTCAGCGATGAGCCGGAAGCGCTCGACCCGCGAAACCCGCACCCTCGCGGCTTCCCGCCAGGACGAGATACTCGCGCGACTCGGCCGCGACGGCAGCGTAAGCGTCGAGGGAATGGCGGACCGCTTCGGCGTCTCACGGGAGACAATCCGGCGTGACCTGAAGGCTTTAGCCGAGCGGGGCTATCTTGCCATCGTACATGGCGGCGCGACGCGACGCTCGGACGAGCCCGTCCTGGCCATCCGGGAGCGCGATAACCCGGCGGGCAAGGCGGCGATCGGAAGGGTCGCGGCGGGGCTCGTCGAGGACGGCATGGTGGTGGTGCTCGATTCGGGTGCCACCACCCTGGCGGTGGCCAACGCGCTCGCCGGGCGCGATCCACTCTTCGCGCGTCCCGCGCCGAAGGGCCTGACCATCTGCACCAACAGCCTGCCCGTCGGGCTCCTCCTGTGCCGCGTCGCCGGCGTGCGGGTTCACGTCCTCGGTGGTGAGATCGAGAGCGCCGACGAGGCGGCGTTCGGCACCGACGCCCTGGCGGCGCTGGCGCGCTTTCGTGCCGACGTCGCCTTCGTGGGCGCCGGCGGCATCTCGCCGTCCGGCGAGATCACCGACTTTGCACCACTCCCCACCGAGTTGCGGGTCGGAATGCTGGCGGCGGCCGAGCGCGGCTATATCGTGGCGGACAGCACCAAGTTCGGCCGCCTGACCCCGCTCCGCCTCGCGCCGATCCCAGTAGGGACCGGGCTCATCGTCGATGCGGAGCCCCCACTGCCCATGAGGGATGCCCTCGCGCACCGGGGCCTGACACTGATCGTCGCCCGGTAATGTGGCTTCTTGTGGCTTTTTGATTTTTTTCTCGGCAAGTCCGCCTTAGGAACGGGTGCGGAGCGGTCCGCCCGATGTGGGCCCCGCGCCGGCCGTGCCCAGGATCCGAAACCCCATGATAGCCACCGGCTTGAGCCTGCCCGTGTTCAGCGCCGTACTCGCCGCCGCCTTCATGCATGCAAGCTGGAATGCGGTCGCGAAGCTTCGCCTTGAACCAATCCTCACCATGTCACTCATCTCCGCCTCGGCCGGGCTGTTCGCGCTCCCGGCGTCACTCTGGTTCGGATGGCCGCCCTCGGCCGCCTGGCCATGGCTGGCGGGCTCGATTCTGTTGCATCTCGGCTACTACATCGCCCTGGCCGAAGCCTATCGACACGCGGATATGGGTCAGGTCTACCCGATCGCTCGGGGTAGCGCCCCTCTGCTGACGGCCTGCGCGTCGCTCCTGTTGCTGCAGGAGGCGCTGGCGCCGCTCGCCGCCCTCGGCATCGCGATCCTCTGCGCCGGCGTCGCCCTAATGGCGTTCGCGAAGGCGGGCGGGCAAGGCCTGAGCCGAACCGCCCTGGGCTACGCGCTGCTGACCGGTGCCCTGATCTCCGGCTATACGTTGGTCGACGGGCTCGGCGCGCGGGCGGCGGGAGACCCCCACGCCTATGCGGCCGCGCTCTTCGTGATCGACGCCATTCCGCTGCCGGTTTTCGTCCTCTGGACCCGCGGGCGCGGCATCCTAGGCTCTGTCAGGGGCCTCGCGCTGCCTGGGCTCGGCGGCGGCGGGCTGGCGCTCGGTTCCTACTGGATCGCGATATGGGCCATGACGGTCGCGCCCCTTCCCCTGGTCGCGGCAACGCGCGAGACCAGCGTCTTGTTCGCGATGCTGATCTCCGTCGTTGTCCTAAAAGAGCCGCTCCTCATGTCGCGAACTGCTGCTGTCGTCGTCATTGTGGCAGGCGTGGTGGCAATGCGCCTGGCCTAGCCAATACCGCCGGATTCGACATGCAGCTTATCAATTTAAGCCTTCACCTTCCTCTGCACATCGGGCCGATGAATCCCGGCACTTTGACGTTCAAACATGATTGTATCGATGACCGCATTCTTTCTCACATTGACGTCCACTTCCGGATGTTCGAAAGCGAGCGATGAATGACTAATTCGGGTCATGATCCGCCAGTCTGCCCTTTGCCTGAAATAAATATTTGCCATAGATTTGCCTAACAAATAATTTCTCACAATTAGGGCTTTGACCGATGTCTATGCATTAGCAATAAATTTAGATCATAATATATTTCATCAATAGCATAAGATAACAGCGTTAGTAAGATTTGATAGCAAGCAACGTATCTAAATAGTTATCTATCGAATGCCCGCAAGGTGAACCGAAGCGATGCCAAAGCGCGCTCGGTAGCCTTGATCGCCTGCAGGGCCAATCGAGCAACTCGATGATCGATCTGCCCGCCGGCTACACCGGCGTCAACGAATTCAAGTACGTCCGTCGCATCGATCACAATGCGAGAGGCCTCACGCTGCACAGAAACAACATCCGCGGGAGGCAGCGAATGTATGACGCCTCCTTCGTACCGCGCGACTTGGCGGTGAACAGGGATGAAGTCTGTTGTCTCCAAAAAATACTCGATGAGGCGGATGTCCGGTACCTGCACGATTATTTTCTTGATCTCGTCGGCCGAGAATGATGTCCGATTGATCAAGCGTGCATGGAGGGAGGCGTAGCTCATCCCCATCGCATCGGCGACGTCTTCCACGCGCCTGTGTTTCTCAACGACGAGCAGTGTGTAGACTATATCAGCGAAATCTCGTCCGCGTTCCATGCCCGGTACTTGCAACTGTCAGCGGTGCCCAGCCCCTTCGAGCGTGGGATCGTCAGGAGATACAGCGAACGGCTGCCCTCACCAAACGGGCGGGCATCGGCCGCCCGAAAAGATACCCTTGGCCGGTCGCACATCCAAGTGCGAGCAATTGCCGTCGCTGCTGCTCCGTTTCGACGCCCTCGGCGATTACGTCGACGCCCAGGCTGCTGCCGATGGAGAGAACGGCGCTGACGATGGCCGCGCTACTTGGCATGTCGGCAACGTCGTGAACGAACGACCGGTCGATCTTGAGCCGTGTGACAGGCAACTGCTTCAGTGAAGAAAGGGACGCGAAACCGGTGCCGAAGTCATCAAAGGAGATCTCGACACCCTTTTCGGCTAGTAATTGAAGGTTGGCCTCAGCGTGTCCATCCGAATTAAGGGCAACCTTCTCGGTGATCTCCAGCTCCAGGTCCGTAGGCTCAAGGCCATAGCGAGCCAACGCGTCAAGCACGTCCGTAGCAAGCGATTTCGCGTGGAACTGGACAGTGAAGAGGTTCACGGCAACGCGAGGCACCAGGAACCCGGAGTCGCGCCACGCGCGGAGCTGACGACAGGACTCGTCGAGGATCCAGAGGCCGACACGTTCGGCCCCGAAGTGGCGCTCAAGCACATGTATGAAATCCGCCGGACCGAGGAGACCTCGCTCTGGATGGTTCCACCGAAGCAGCGCTTCCAGGCCTATCAGCAACCCGTCCGTCAGTCGGACTTGCGGCTGATAGTAGAGTTCCCACTCCCGTCCGTGGGTTGCGCGCCGAAGCTGATCGTTTAGCACACGGCGTGCGGCAGCTGTACCCGCAATCTCGGTATCGAAGATCTTGTAACTACTGCCTGCCGGCTTACGGGCTTGCAGAAGCGCCATGTCTGCCCGGGCGAGCAAATGATCCGGTTCCTGATCATCGCTGCTAGCGATGCCAACGCTGACCTCAATGTGCACGCGGTGGACATCTATTTCGTAGGGCAGGGTCAGAACATCAATGACGGATCGTGCTTCCGTTTCCATCTCACGCGGCGACATAGCAGTCGACGCCAGGATCGCGAACTCGTCGTCGGCGTAGCGAGCAATGAAGGTCTGTTTGCTATCGAGACTAGAGAGCCTGAGTGTAATGAGATGTAGCAGGGCGTCGCCGGTATGGGAGCCCATCGTGTCGTTGATCTCTTTCAGGCGACGAATGTCGCAGAGCAGCAGCGTTCCCGGGCATTTCTCTTCCACCTGCTGCTGGAGTTTGGCCTGCAAACTGGACCGGTTGGGTAGCCCGGTGAGCGGGTCAAAGCGGGCCAGGCGGGCTAGGCGACTCTCGCGAACGCGCCTCTCGCTGATATCTTGGATGATTGCGCCGAACTCGACGCCGAGCCGCCTCCGCCATGTGCAGATCGATATTTCCACGGGGAACTCCTCCCCGTTCGCCCGCAATCCGACGAGTTCGACGGTGCGCCCGGCGAGTTTCGACACGCCTCCTGTCCGCATGCGCCGCATACCGGCTTCGTGTTCGGAGCGGAAACGTTCCGGCATGATCGCTTCGATCGAACGCCCTATCATAACTTCGGCGTTGCTCCCGAAAATTCGTGATGCAGCACCGTTCCAGGACGTCACGGTGCCTGCTGCATCGGTGGTCACGATCGCGATTTGGCTGGCGGCAGCAAGGTTGCGCAGACGCGTCGTTTCCACTGTCCAGGCACGTCGTCGTGCCGCCGCTTGCGCTCGACCTTCGCGGGAGCGATGTGAACGGTTTGTCTTAGTTGGATGCACAGCGAGACGTCCGGGCTCAGCAGACGCTCGCGGATGCGGTGTCTTTCTGAACTGTCGTTGTTGCGAACGCTTCGATTTGGCCATCAAAACGAACACGGCATTTTGATCGCAGTCGGTATCCAACGGTGAACCTCGCGAGAGCGAACGGCTGCTTTCAGGCTGGGCATATATTCGGCCCGATGACTACGTTGGGTCGATAGGAGGCCGTCCGCTTTTCCGGCCGACCTACTCCGAAGCGGACCAACTGCTTTTGATGTTGTGGACGGCTCTCCTCCCGCCTGCGGTAGTCATACAGGCTGAGCCGAAGGGAGAGCGTCGATGGCAACGATTGTGACGATTGGGTTGGATATCGCCAAATCCGTGTTCCAGATCCACGGGATCGATGCAGCCGGCGCGGTGGTGGTGCGCCGGAAGCTGTCGCGGGGCCGCGTACTGGCGTACTTCGAGGCTCTGCCGCGCTGCGTGATCGGCTTGGAGGCGTGCAACACTTCGCATCACTGGGCTCGCGAACTGACTGCATTGGGTCATGACGTGCGGCTGATGCCGGCGCAGTACGTGAAGCCCTACGTCAAGCGGGGCAAGACCGACGCTGCCGATGCCGAGGCGATCTGCGAGGCGGTGACGCGGCCGACCATGCGCTTTGTCGCAGTCAAGACGCCCGAGCAGCAGAGCGTGATGATGCTGCATCGGGTGCGGCTGATGCTGAACCGGCAGCGCACTCAGCTCTCGAACGCCCTGCGGGCTCACATGGCGGGGTTCGGCGTGGTAGCTCCGGTCGGGCGCATGGGACTGGAACGCCTGCTTTCGATCGTCGCCGACTGCGCAGATAAGCGCATCCCCACCGACGCGCGAGTGTGCTTGGAGATGCTGGTGCGCCAGCTCGCTGTGGTGAAGACGCAGGTCTTGGAGAATGACCGCCGCATCCGTGAGAGCGCCAGAGCCACTGAGGTCGGCCGCCGGCTGATGGCGATCCCCGGCGTCGGGCCGCTGCTCGCCAGTGCCTTCGTCGCGAGCGTGGCTGATCCGCGTGTGTTCAAGACGGGCCGCGACCTCGCGGCCTGGATCGGGCTCGTGCCGAAGCAGAACTCGAGCGGCGGCAAGGAGCGGCTCGGTGGCATCTCGCGGGCGGGCAACGGCTATCTGCGTCAGATGCTCGTGGTCGGCGCGATGGCGGTCATCCGCCAAGCGCAGCGGCACGGCACCCGGCGCGCGTGGCTGCTTCAGTTGCTGGCCCGGCGCGCCACCAAGGTCGCGGCGGTCGCCTTGGCGAACAAGACCGCGCGGATGGTCTGGGCGCTGATGACGAGCGGAGAAGTCTACCGCGAGCCGGCCGTGGCGGCGGCGTAGAGATCCGGCGGCCGGGGAGCGGCGCCGACGAGGTTGGGAAGGGCGAACAGGAGCTGATGCACGAAGCCGGTCAATACCGCCGGAACAGGAAAACCCAGTCTGGCCGATGCACTTCGAGTGCGTGCTTTTGGTCGGGACCTGATCCGCGCGAAAGGCATCATGGCCAGCGGCGCATGTGAGAGCCGCACCACAGGCCGAACACATGGCCGCACCGACCAGCAGATTGCAGCAGCCTCAAAGAAACCCCTTGCCAACGGAGAGCCGTCCACACACGGCCAGCTCCGGCTGGCCGCTTCGCGCCCATTCTGGTCGTTCTCACAGCTCCGGTCGCGGACCGAAAGCAGATACCCTCTACAACTTGCCGAGCTCTCGCGAGAGCCTGCTCTGGCGAAGCCCAACCTGTGTGGGCGGCCATCGCGCAACCGTCGGCGATGCCGTCTCGGGCGTCCTCCGAGCGCATCTCCGCGCCGTGACCATGTCAGGCCGCACCGAGATAGGCCGCTTCCAGCCCCTTGTCCGCCGACAACTCCACGGCTGTTCCCCGCGCGACGACCCGGCCCTGCTCCAGCACGTAGCCGCGATCGGCGACCGTGAGGGCCAGGGCTGCCATCTGGTCGACGATGAGGATGGTGACGCCATCGTCGCGCAGTTCCGCCACCGTCGCGTAGAGGGCGTTGATCATCGCCGGGGCGAGGCCGAGCGACGGCTCGTCGAGGAGCAGGATGCGCGGGTGCGCCATCAATCCGCGGGCGATCGCCAGCATCTGCTGCTCGCCCCCGGAGAGCAGGCCCGCCCGGCTCCCGGCCCGGTCGCGCAGCCGCGGGAACCGGTCGAGCAGGCGCTCCACCTCGGCCGGGTCGATCGGCGTCCCGCGCCCGAAAGCGCCGAGGCGGATATTCTCCACGACGCTCAGCTCCGGGAAGACCTGGCGGCCCTCCGGCACCAGGACGAGGCCGCTGCGCGCCATCCGGTGCGCCGGCAGAGCCTCGACGCGCCGGTCGTCAAACACGATTGCGCCCGAGACCGGGCGCAGCAGCCCCGCCAGCGCCCGCATGGCTGTGGACTTACCGGCGCCGTTCGCGCCCAGCAGGGCGACAGTCTCGCCCGGCCGCACGTCGAGATGGACGCCGTCGAGGATGGGCGCGGCGCCGTAACCGGCCGTCAGGTCGAGGACGGAGAGGATGGCATCCGCCGGCCCCTGCCACGGTGCGCTCCGCGGCCGGGCCGGCGTGTCGGCGCCGCCGAGATAGGCGCGCAGGACCGCCGGGTCGTGTCGGATCTCGGCGGGTGTGCCCCGCGCGATCGGGCGCCCGGCATCCATGACGAGGATATGGTCGGAGATGCCCATCACCAGCTGCATGTCGTGCTCGACCAGGACCACCGCCACGCCGCTGTCGGCGATCCGACGGATCAGCCCGGCCAGCCGGTCGGTGTCGACCCGAGACAGGCCGGCGGCGGGCTCGTCGAGGAGAAGCACCGCGGGTCCGCCGGCGAGCGCCCGGGCGATCTCCACCAGCCGCCGGTCGACATGGGGTAGCTCGGCGGCCGGGCGGTCGAGGGCGCCCCGGTAGCCGACGAAGGCGAGGAGCGCGGCGGCCATCTCGCGGTCTTGGGCCCGCGCGCGGCGCCATAGTTTGCCCGGCGCGAAGCCGAGGGCGACGTTGTTGACCACCGGGAGCGAGCCGAACAGGCGCGTGGTCTGGTAGGTGCGCGCGATGCCGGCGCGGGCGACGACATGCGCCGGCCGCCCTGCGAGGTCGTGTCCACCCAGCCGGATCGTCCCGGCGCTCGGGCGATAGAAGCCCGAGACCATGTTGAGCACGGTGGTTTTGCCGGCCCCGTTCGGGCCGATCACGCTGGTGACGGCCGTCGGCTGGGCGTTGAGGTCCACCCCCTCCGCCGCCGTGATGCCACCGAAGCGGATGCCGATCCCATCGAGGACGAGGGCCTCACGCGCTGCCGTGCCGGGCAGCGATGCCGCACCGCCATCCGCGGCGACCGGCGCGCCGCGGCCCCGGGGCAGCAGCCGGGCGAGGCTGCCGACCAGACCCGAGGGCACCAGCCACAGCACCGCCAGGGTCGCGATCCCGAAGAACAGCAGGCGGTACTCGGCGAGGCTGGACAGCGCCTCCGGCAGCAGCACGGTGACGAGGGCCCCAAAGAGCGGACCGAGCACCGTGCCGGCGCCGCCGACGATCACCGACAGGACGAACAGGATCGACTGCGAGAACGGAAACGAGCTCGGCGCGATGAACATCATCAGCGACGGCAGGACTGCTCCCGCGAGGCCGGTCAGGGCGGCCGAGATCGCGAAGGCCATGGTCTTCACCCGGACCGGGTCGAAGCCCAGCGCCGCGGCGGCGACGTCGGCGTCGCGCACGGCGCGCATCGCCTGGCCGAAGCGGCTGCGGGCCAAGAGGTCGAACCCGGCGAGGCTCGCCCCGGCCGCGACCACCGCCAGCACCGCGAGCCCGGCCGCACTTACCGGTTCTCCGAGGAGTGTCGGCGCGTCGGTCACGACAAGGCCGTTCTGGCCGCCGGTCAGCTCGCCGCCCTCGATCAGGCCGTGCTCGACGATGAAGCCGAAGGCGATCGTCAGCATGGCGAGGTAAGGGCCCTTCACCCGCATCGCCGGCACCGCCACGAGGCCGCCGACGAGGGCGGCGATCAGGGCCGCCGCCGGGAGCGCCAGCCAGAAGCTGAAGCCGTGGAGCGTCAGGATCGCGCTCGCGTAGGCCCCGATCGCGTAGAAGCCGGCATGGCCGAAGGAGATCAGCCCGGTGAGGCCGAGGAGCACGTTGAGGCCGACCCCCGCCACCGTGGTCAGCGCCACGAGGGCGATGACGAAGTGGCTGTAGCCGGCGGTCAGCGCGACGAGGCCGAGCGCGGCGGCGGTGAGGCCGGCGATGCCGAGCCGCATCGCCGGGGCCGAGCGCAGACTGTGCATCGCGTCAGACCTTGTTGACCGCGGCGCGGCCGAGCAGGCCGTCGGGGCGCAGGGTGAGGGCGAGGATGATCACCGAGAACACCACGAGCTGCGTGTATGTCGAGCCGAGAGTCGCGGTGATGCCGGCCTCGACGAGTCCGTAGAGCAGCCCAGCCAGGATCACCCCGGTGGCGGAGCCGATGCCGCCGAGGATCGCCACCGCGAACGCCTTGATGCCGAACAGCGTGCCGAGCTCGGCCGAGACCGAGAAGAGCGGCGCGATCAGGAGGCCCGCGATGCCGGCCAGCACCGCCGAGAGCGCGAAGGCGCAGGCCACGGTGCGGCGCACGTCGATCCCCATCAGGCGGGCGGCGTCGGCGTTCTGCGCCACGGCCAGCAGAACGCGGCCGAGATCGGTCCGGCGGAACACCGTGCGGATCGCGAAGGCCAGGGCGATCCCGACGACCGGGATCACGAGCTGCAGGGGGTAGATGCCGGTCCCGAGGATCTCCACCGGCTTCGTGGCCAGCGGCGAGGGCAGGCTGCGCGGCTCCTTGCCGAATGTGAACAGCACGGTGTTGTCGAGGACGATGCCGCCCGCAACCGTCGCCAAGAGCCACGCGTCCGAGCCGCGCGCCACGAACGGGCGAACCAGCGCTAGCTCGACCACGAGGCCGAACAAGGCGCAGCCGACGAGCACTAGGACGATCGCGGCCGGCATCGGCCAGCCGAGGGTGACGCCGAGCGCGTAGGCTAGGACCGCGCCGAGGGTGACGACGCTCCCCTGCGCGAAGTTTACGGTCCCCGACAACGCGTAGGTCACGTGGAAGCCCAGGGCCACGAGGCCGTACATGCTGCCGAGGCCGAGGCCGCTGACGAGGATGGAGGTCAGCATCGCCGAGCTCAGTTGGTCACCGCGACGATCTCACCGTCCTTGAAGCGGGTGAACACGTAGTCCGCCGGGCCCAATGCGTCGTGCTGGCCGGGGACGAAGGGCTTGTCGTAGGTTTTGATCAGGCCCGGATAGGCGCCGATCTTGTAGAAGCCGTCGCGGACCTTCGGGCCCTCGGTGGAGCCGGCGGCCTGGATGGCGAGCGCCAGTAGATGCGTCGCGTCGTAGGCGTTGGCGATGCCGACGGCGGGGGTGACGTCGGCCATCGACTTGATCGCCGGGTACTTGGCCTTCAGCGCGTCGAGCACCGCGCCCGCCTTCGGCGAGGTATTGCCCGCGAAGGTGAAGGTCTGGATGAAGTGCACCTTGCCGGCGCTCGGGCCGGCGAGCTCGTCGAAGCGACCGCCCGCCGGGCCCCAGTGCGACACGACCGGCACCGACCAGCCCATCCGGTCGAGGGACTTCACCACCTGGGCCGAGGGGCCGACATTGCCGACGAGGAACAGCGCGTCGGCGCCGGCCTCCTTCAGCCGGGACAGCTGGGGCACCATGTCGACGTCGTTGGCCTCGTACTTCTCGATGCCCGCCGCCGGGAGGTTGGCCGCCTGCAGGGCGTCCTTGAGACCCTTCTGGTTCGACTCGCCCCAGGCATTGTTGACGAGGATCATGCCGGGCTTCTTCGCCCCATAGGTCTTCACCGCGTAGGCGACCAGCGCCTCGTCGACGAGGGCATCGACCGCGGAGACCCGGAAGGCGTAATTGTCGGCGGCGCCGTTGCGGGTGATGCCGGTGCCGGCCGCCCAGGGACCGATGAACGGCACCTTCATCTGGTTGGCGATGGGCACGATCGCCATCGAGACCGGCGTGTCGAGGCCGCCGACGACCGCGACGACGCCGACCCGCTGGATCAGCTCGCGGCTCGCTAGCACGCCCTTGGACGGGTTGGCCTCGTCGTCGCGGGCCACGAGTTCGAGGGGGCGCCCGAGGACGCCGCCCTTGGCGTTGATCTCGTCGATGGCAAGACCGATCCCGCGGGAGATCGCCTCGCCGGATTTCGCGGACTGACCGCTCAGGGCCGTCACGAGGCCAATCTTGACGGTGTCGGCCGCCTGCACGGTCGAGACCGCGAGGCCGAGCAGCGCGCTCGTCGTCACCGCGAAGCGGCGCAGGATCGGGGGCAGGAAGGAGGCCATGGCGTGTCTCCGGAAGCGGGGCGCGCCACCCAACCGCAACCTCCATGCCATCGCGGATCCGGCGCATCGGCGCGCGCTGGCCCGTGCGTGCAGCTGGGGAGGCGTTCTGTGCTCAATCTGGTGCCAAAGTGCATACACTTCCTGCATGCACGGACCGGGCTTTTGCGGCACGTTAGGGTCACAGGAGAGCTGCAATGACCAACGTGAACCACGGCCCGGAGACTGCCCGCGACGCCGCCAGCGTCACCATCTACCTCGAGGCCTCGATGGTCCCGGATCCCGAGACGGCCGCTCGCTACATGGCACCGGGCACCCGCATCGTGTTCACCGGCGCGCGGGTCTTCAATCACCCGTCCGAGGTCACGGCCTTCAATGCCGGGCGCTACGCCTGGGTGAAGAAGCGGATGGAGCGGCTGGACGTGGTGCCGGGCGACGGCGTCACCACGGTCTACAGCCTCGGCACCCTGTACGGCGCGTGGCCGGACGGCACGCCGTTCGAGGGCAATCGCTACGTCGACCGCTTCACCGTGCGGGACGGGCTGATCGTCGGCATGGAAGTCTGGAACGACAGCGCCGAGCGCCTGCTGACCAAGCACGGCCTCACGGCCTGATGCCGAGGCTCAGGCGCCCGCCACGTAGGGGGCCAGCAGGCGTCTGAGGTCGCGCTCGCGGGGGGCTGGGGGCACGATGCGCGCCCGCTCGGCAACTGCGTCGAGGTGGTGGTCCATGAGCGTGGCGGCGCGCTCGGCATCACCCGCGACCAGGGCCGCGACGATGTCGCGGTGCTCGCTCACGGCGCAGTCCGAGGAATGCGGGCGGCTGTAGAGGGACAGGATCAGGGCGCAGCGGTAGCCGAGTTCCGCAACGTAGCGGGTCAGCACGGCGCTGCCGGTCATCTCGGCGAGCATCAGGTGGAATTCCGTGGCGAGCCGGATCGACAGCGCCTCCGGCCCGTTCCGGGCGGCCTCCTCGCGCGCGATCTGGTCCAGCAGCGCCTGACTCTGCGCCGGGCTGAGCTGCCCGGCGAGGCGGCGTATCACGAGCCGCTCCAGGCCGAGGCGCACGTCGAAGGTGTCCTGCGCCTCCTCCCAGCTCGGCGTCGCCACGACGGCGATGCGGTTGCGGCGCAGGTCGATCAAGCCTTCCCCGGCCAGCCGCAGCAGGGCCTGCCGGGCGATCGTGCGGCTCACTCCGAACCGCTCACCGAGGGCGTCCTCCGGCAGGCGGTCGCCAGGGGTGAGTGCCCGCTCCACGATGGCCTGGCGCAGGGTCTGGCAGATCGTACCCACGCGATCACCCTCGTCCGCCGCCTTCATCGACGTCGCAGACCTGGGGCCACCGCCCCTGCGGACTGGTCCGTCATGATCCTCTCCCGTTCGCGATCCGCTCCGTCAGCGCGGACAGATGTCCAGTGCGCTGTCTGCCGAAGCGGACATCCCGGTGCAACGGTCACGCCACCGGTTTCAGATAAGCTCGAAGCCCGTCCCCTCTCCTGGTGGACCGATCCGGAGCTGATCTACTGGAGCAGACTTACTGCTTTGGGTCGACAGTGTTGAAAAACACGGGATCGATTCGAAGCAATGCCGCAAAGGGCGTCGGCCGGAGAAGGCTCCACTACTGCTTTGCTCGGAATACGCCGCGACAGTGGGGTTGCATCGGCGGCGAGAAACAATTTTTCTCCCGGGCTTCGCCTCAGATAACGCTTGAGGCGCTGCCACCGGGTTTTCAACCAAATCGACCCTATCCGGTCGGTCGCTGGACGCCCTTTGCTGCTGTTAAGCGCGACCGCCACCGATGGCCGGAGCAATCACCGCTTGGTAAGGGACGCATCGTGGCCCAGCCCTCAAGAGCGGTCTAGGGAAGCGCATGACGTTTCTTCGCAAGATGCTGCCCTCAACAGGGGCGCTGTTCGTCTTCGAGGCCGCCGCGCGCCATGGCAGTTTCACACACGCGGCGGCGGAACTGAACGTCACCCAGCCGGCCGTCAGCAAGACACTGGCGCAACTCGAGCGCCATCTCGGCGTCAAGCTCTTCGAGCGCGTAGCAGACGGCGTGGTGCTCAGCGAGGCGGGCGTTCTGCTCTATCGGCGCATCAAGGGCGGATTTCGCGGCATCGAGGATGCCCTGCGTGAGATCGACGTCCGGCGCACCGGACGCGAGACGATCACACTGTCGCTCTCCACGGCGTTCACGACGCACTGGCTGATGCCACGGATCGACAAACTACAGGAGGCCTTTCCCGCCGTCGACTTTCGGTTTCAGCTCATTCCCGGTGCGATCCGCGGCCCCGTGGACGAGGTCGATCTCGGCATGCGGTTCGTCGACGGACCAGATCTCGACCACGAGGCGGTCTTCCTGATGCGCGAGCTGATGCTGCCGGTCTGCAGCACGGGTTACCAGACGAAACGCGACCGCACGCACGACGACATCTTCATCAATCTGAGCGAGTCCTCGCCGAGCTGGGTCGAGCGGATGGACGCGCCTGCGGCGGATTGGCCGGGACGGCGCGCCTTCCTGCACTTCTCCGACTACGCCATCGTCCTTCAGGCGGCTCTGCTCGGCCAAGGGGTGGCCCTAGGGTGGATCACCGTCGCTTCCCATTGGCTGCGCGTCGGCGACCTCATCCCGGCCTCCCGCCATCTGATCCGCACGGAGCGGCGCTGTCAGCTGGTCTGGCTGCGCGCTCGTCCCCTGCGCGCATCGGCGGCGGCGGTTAGGGATTGGATCGTCACAGAACTCCGGGGCGATCTGGCGACGATCGACGCGCTCTACCCCGATCTGGGTCTCGCCGAAGCCAGCGGCGTCTCCGGCCTCATAACCTGAAGGAATGGTGCGGCAGAGAATTTGTCGTTTGCAGCCTCTCCCGTCGCGTGGTCCGATGAATTGCAGCTGCCGCTGAACGGTCGGATCATCCAGAGCGGCTGTCATCCGCTCACACGCTCCGGAAAGGCATGTGTCGCGCGTCATGGCCGAAGCGAAGTCCATAATGCAATCGGGTCGTCCCCGAGACATGTCAGATGGCAGCGTCGGCGTCTCGATCCGCAACGCGAGCCGGCGCTACGGCACCTTCCTGGCGCTCGACGACGTATCCCTTGACATCAACCCGGGTGAATTCGTCTCTCTTCTCGGGCCGTCGGGCTCGGGCAAGACGACGTTGCTCGGGGTGCTCGGCGGCTTCGTCATGCCGTCCTCTGGCAGCATTCGTTTCGGCGCGCGCGACGTCACGTACCTGCCGCCTCACAAACGCGACATCGGCGTCGTCTTCCAGAACTACGCTCTCTTCCCGCATCTGACCGTCGGCGAGAACGTCGCCTTCCCGCTTCGCGCCCGTCACGAGCCGAAATCAACGTGGCCGGAACGGGTGGCGCGGGCGCTCGAGATGGTCGAACTCGGCGGCTATCAGGACCGCTCGATCGCTCAGCTGTCGGGCGGCCAGCGCCAGCGCGTCGCCCTGGCCCGCGCCTTCGTGTTCCGCCCCAAGTTGATCCTCATGGACGAGCCGCTTTCGGCCCTCGACAAGCAGCTTCGGGAGTCGATGCAGATCGAGTTGCGGCACCTGCATCGCCGACTCGAGGCAACGATCGTCTACGTTACGCACGATCAGCGTGAGGCGCTCACCATGAGCGACCGGATCGCGATCTTGCGCGGCGGTCGCCTCGTCCAGGTCGATACGCCCGAGGGTATGCACGACCGGCCTGCCACTGCTTTCGTCGCGAGCTTCATCGGAGAGGCGACTCTCCTGCCCGCACTGCGGGCCGGCGGCGACGGCGTCTCCGTCGGGGGGACGACCCTACGATGCGCCAAGCCGCTGCCGGCTGCCGCGCGCCTCCTCTTGGCGGTCCAGACCGAGAAGCTGATGGTCGCGGGCCCGGCCGAGGGACCGCAGGACCCCGCCCTGAACCGCCTCTCGGGGCGCGTCGCCGACGTCATCTACCAGGGTGAGAGCTTACGCGTCTTCGTGACCCTCGACGGCGGCGCGCGCGTCAGCCTGCGACAGCCAGCCCATTACCTCGGTCGCCTCGCGATTCCGGCGATCGGTGACCCAATCACCGTGCTCCTCCACCCCCGGGACACGATTGTCGTGGCCGAAGACGAGGCTTGATCCCTTTCTCCCGCACACAGAAGGACCAACCGATGTCCCTAACCGACTTCAAGCTCCTGACGTTCGACGTGGTCGGCACCCTGATTGACTTCGAGACGGGCGTGCTGAATGCGATGCGCACCCTCTCCGGCAAGAACGCCGACGAGGTGAGCGACGATCAGATCTTCCAATCCTACCTGCGCGGCCGCGAGCTGAACTACGAGCGGTCGAGCGTCGTCTTCGCCGACGTCTACCGTCACGTCGCCCACGACCTCGGCTTCCCGGTCACCGATCAGGCTGCTGACGCCTTCCAACTGTCCGTCCTGCGGTGGCCGGCGTTCAAGGATTCCGCTGCCGCGCTGAAGCGCTTGCGGCGCCACTACCGCCTCGTCGCCATGACGAATGCCGATCGGGTCGCTTTCTCCTTCTACGCGCACACGCTCGGCAATCCGTTCGACGACAGTGCGACCTACGACGATACCGGTGTCGCCAAGCCCAATCCGCAATTCTTCGCCTACAATCGCGGCCGTCAATCGGCATTTGGCTACAAGCAGGCCGACATCCTGCATGTCGCCCAGAGCCAGTATCACGACATCGGCGTCGCGCGAGAGCTCGGCTACACGACTTGCTGGATCGAGCGGCGGCAGGGCCTGTCGGGCTGGGGGGCAACGCCGGAGCCGCCTGTCGTCACCCAGCCAGACTATCATTTCGCGACCCTGGGGGCGTTGGCCGATGCGGTCGACGTCGCTTTCGGCGGGGCACAGGCCACCACCGCAAAGGCGGCCTGACCGTGCAGCCCTTCCCCAGGCCTGGGGTCGATTCGCTCTGGGCCGCGACCGCCGCTCCGATGGCTGGCTTCGGCCCTCTCGACCGGGACACAAGCGCGGACGTGGCGGTGATCGGAGCCGGGTACACCGGTCTCTCGGCCGCGCTCCGTCTCGCCGCCGCGGGCGAACAGCCGGTCGTCATCGATGCGAACGCGGTCGGATGGGGGGCGAGCGGCCGCAACGGCGGGGTCGTGTCGGCCAAGTTTCGGGTCTCCTACCGAGACATGGCAACCGCTCACGGCCGGGACGTAGCGCGCAGCATGCACAGACTGGCCGACGAGGCGGTCGACCTCGTGGAGGAGTTGCTGGAAGCACACGGCATCGAGGCCGGATACAGTCGTGTCGGGCAGCTGAAATGCGCCCATAATCCGCACACGCTCGCAGCAGCCGCGGCCGATATGGAATGGATGCAGCGGGAGATGGGCGATTGCTCGGCCAGCGTGCTCTCGCGTGACGCGATCCGCGCCGAGACCGGCTCCGAGGATTTCGTCGGAGGCATCCTGTCCACGAAAGGGGGCGGGATCCAGCCGCTCGACTACGTGCGCGGCCTCGCGCGAGCGGCTGCCGGCTCGGGTATCGCGATTCACGGGGAAACCCCGGCGCTGCGGCTCGGTCACGACCGCAGCGGCATCCTAGTCGAGACCCCCGGCGGCGTTATCCGCGCCCGTCAGGCGATCATCGCCACCAACGCCTACTCGGACCTGACGCCGGCAACGGCCCGCCTCCGCTCACGGCTCATCCCCTTCCGCAGCGCGATGGTGGCGACTGAACGACTCACGGGCAATCTGCTGGCCTCCATTGTCCCCGGGCGCCGGATCTGCGCCGAGACTCGCCGGATGATGCGCTGGTTCCGGGTCACGGATGACAGGCTGATCTTCGGAGGCCGCGGCGCCTTCGGGAAGACCGATTCTGAAGTGGCGTTTACCACTCTGCGCGCCGCGATGGTCCGGGTGTTCCCGTCGCTCGCCGCGACGCCGATCGCCTATCGCTGGTCCGGCCTCGTGGGCATGACCCTCGACGCGCTGCCCCATGTCGGGCGTCTCGACGATCGCGTCAGCTTCGCCGTGGGCTACAACGGCGCGGGCGTAGCGATGTCGACCCTGCTCGGCCGGTACGCCGCCGACTTCGCCCGGGGGGAGACACCGGACGTGGCGCTGCTCGGTGCGCATCACTTTCGTCCGGTGCCGTTCTACGCGCTGCGCGAGCCCGCCGTGCGTGTCGTTGCGGGCTGGTATCAGTTCCTCGACACCATCGGACGCTGATTCGATCGACCGGAGAGAAGGGGAAGCTCGACGATGACTTCGCTACGCAAAGCCATGCTGCGACCGGGATTGCTGGCCGCGGCCGCGCTCGCCCCCTTCGCGACCGCGCGAGCACAGGACCAAATCACTTTCGTGTCGCAGGGGGGCGCCTACCAGCAGGCGCAAACCGTCGCCATCCTCGACCCAGCGGCTAAGACTCTCGGGATCCGTATCAATCAGGACAGCGCACCCGACGCGTGGCCGCTGGTCCGGACCCAGGCGGGGACCGGCAAGCCGACCTGGGACGTGATCGACACACCCACACAGGACTGTTTGCGCGGCGGCAAAGCCGGCTTTATCGAACCCCTCGATTTCAGCAAGATCCCGAACGCGGCCACGATCCCGTCCGCGTACAAGACGCCCTACTCTGTGCCCTACGAGTTTTACTCAAGCGTCCTGGCCTATTCGACGGAGAGATACGGCAAGAACCCGCCACGGAGCTGGGTAGATTTCTGGGATGTGAAACGATTTCCCGGCGCTCGCGCCCTACGGAACCATCCATTCGCGACGCTGGAGGCGGCGCTGATGGCCGACGGGGTCGCACCTGACAAGCTCTACCCGCTCGATGTCGATCGCGCCTTCAAGAAGCTCGAGGAAATCAAGCCCGCCATCGTGGTGTGGTGGACGTCGGGAGGGCAGTCGGCCCAGTTGCTGCAGAGCGGCGAGGTCGACATGGAGATGGCCTGGAATGGGCGTGTCACGGCGGTTGTGGAGGCCGGGGCGCCGGTGGACTACACTTTCAACCAGGGAATCCTGCAGTCAACCTCGCTGTGCATTCTGAAGAACGCGCCGAATGCCGCGACGGCCATTAGGTTCGTGAACGAGGCAATATCGCCCAAGCTCCAAGCCGCGCTTCCGCTGCAGATCCCCTACGGTCCGGGCAACCCCACCGCCTTCGACACGGGCGTCATCACGGCGAGCCTCGCGGCCAAACTGCCGAGCGCACCTGACAACGCCGCGAAGCAGGCCCTGCTCTCGGCCGAGTGGTGGACCTCGGAGGCCGGCGATGCCACGCTGCGGCGCTGGGCCGACTTCGTGCAGAGGAAGTGAGTGCGCCCGTACCGATTGATCACGGTCGCCGTGCAGTCCAGCGTTTCCACTTGCGCTACGCGGCCTGAGACCGGTGCGGCGTCTCCTGAGTGTCCCCCATCCTGGCGGGTAGCCGCCCACCGGTCCCACGTGGGCATGTCTTGAGAGATACCCACAGAGGGGCGACCATGGCCGATCAGGCAGCATTCCTTCGATATGAGCGCGGCGAACAACGGCTCGTTCTTCTGCTGCTCGCCCCGGCGCTACTCCTGGTCAGCCTTCTGCTGCTTGTGCCCCTGGCATGGCTCATCTTCCAGTCGGTCTGGCACGACGGGCTGACGCTGGAGAACTATCGGCGGATCTTCACCGAGGAGATCTATGCCCGCTCGTTCCTTCTGACCTTCCGCATCGCCGCGACTGTGACCGCGCTCACGCTGCTGCTCGGCTACCCGGTCGCCTACGCGGCGGCCATCATGCACCCGCGCTGGCGCCCGCTGGTGCTTGCCCTCGTGGTCCTGCCGTTCTGGGTCAGCGTGCTCGTGCGGGCCTATGCCTGGATGGTGCTGCTGCAGCGCCGCGGACTGGTGAACGCCCTGCTGCAAGGGAGCGGACTGATCGACACGCCGCTGACGCTGATCAACAATGAGTTCGGCACGGTGTTGGCCACGGTGCACATCCTGCTGCCATTCATGGTGCTGCCACTCTACGCCACGATGCAGCGCATCCCGCCCGAGCTGATGCTCGCGGGGGCCACCCTCGGCGGCAGCCCCGCGCACGTCTTCAGGCACGTGTTTCTACCGTTGTCGATGCCGGGCGTCGTCGCGGGCGGAGTCCTCGTCTTCGTGCTCGCGCTCGGTTTCTACATCACGCCGGAGTTGCTGGGTGGCGGGCGGACCTTCATGATTTCGATGCTGGTCGGCCGCAACGTCGAACTCTACGATCAGTGGGGTGCGGCGAGCTCGATTAGTGTTATCCTCCTCGCCTGCGTCGGCCTGCTGTTCTGGGTCGCCTCACGCCTCGTCCCGCTCGAGCGGATCATGGGTGCGCGATGAAGACCGCGCTCCTTCCCCGCATCCTGCTCGGTACGGCCGTCGTACTAATTCTCGCCTTCCTGGTCGTGCCGGTCCTGATCGTCGTGCCGATGTCCTTCTCGGACTCGCGCTTTTTGACCTTTCCGCCCCCAGCCTACTCGCTGCGCTGGTACCAGGCGTTCTTCGGCAACCCCGGCTGGATCCAGGCCGCGCAGGTGAGCCTGATCCTGGCAGTCTCGACCGCGCTCGGTTCCACCGTGATCGGCACGGCGGCCGCCTACGCGCTCAACGCAACGCGATCAAAGCTCCTGAGGCGTCTCTCGGTCCTGCTGCTGCTGCCGCTCGTCGTGCCGGTGATCATCGTCGCGGTCGGCGTCTTCTTCGTGTTCGCCAAGATTGGGCTCGTGGCTTCGATGCCGGGGTTGATCCTGGCCAACATCATGCTCGGGACGCCCTACGTCGTCACCTCGGTGCTGGCAGGTCTGCGCGGTTTTGACCCGGCCCAGGAGATGGCTGCGCGCAGCCTCGGGATGAACCGGCTCCGCGCCTTCCTGACGGTTACTCTCCCGCAGATCCGCCCAAGCGTCATCTCAGGGGCGCTTTTTGCCTTCATCTCAGCGCTCGACGAGACGGTGGTGGCCATTTTTATCTCGGGTGGCGAGAACCAAACATTGACTAAGCGAATGTTTACTTCGCTGCGTGACGAAATTGATCCGACCATCGCGGCCATCTCGACTCTCCTAACCGCCGCCTCGTTCCTGCTCCTCCTGCTCGCCAGTGCCAGCCGTCGCTCGGTATCTTGAAGGGGGTTACTACCGCACAGAGGACATAGTGGCCTGCAAATCCCGCAGGCTGCCGACGACAGGGCCGCCGGACGTTCGTGCAGGCGGCCCTGCAGCCAACCCGCGAGGAGAATCGTGGGTTGGCCGCATCGAAGATGACGAAGTTCAATCCCGAACTCACTCTACTCAGGTGTTCCGCGACGTTCTCACCGAGCACCTGAAGGCGTAGGGCTAACTGAAATGATCCGTATTGTGCTGATTACGCTGCTGCTGACTGCCGCAGCTCCCGTATCCCTCGCTCAGGCTCAGCAGGATATCCCGATCCAACGCGATCTCCAGCGCATGGATCGCCTCGACCAGCGCCTCGGCCGTGACGACGCCGGCCAGAGGATCGATCCGAACGTGACGCCTGACAACCCAGATGGCGTCGTCGGCTTCGACGGACCTCCCTTCAACTACGGCGATCCTGGTGTGATCGGTGATGGACCTCTGCCGCCCGGGTCGCCGGCCGATGACGACGACTGGTACTGATCGACCTTCACGAGCCTCCGTGGAAAGGAGGGCCCTTCGGACTGGCTCGCCGACCAGGGGTTATATCTGGCACCGCAAGGATCCTGAGGGAGCGCGATGATACGAATTACGACCGCGACCGAAGGCTTTGCCCTCCAGAACAGAGAAGCTGGCACACCGATGGCAAATGACGACACGCTCGCGAAGGCTCTGGCCAGCGTGAGGCATCAGCGCGCAACCCTTGAGGCTGAGTACGAGCGGGTCAGCGCCGAGTTGACGAAGCTCCGCCAAGCCGAGCGATCGCTCGCATCGATCGTTGAGGGCACGCCGCTGGAGGAGCCGGCCGACGACCAACCAAAGCGCCGCCGCGCTGCCGCGGGCGAGGATCAACCGCGTGCGAGCCGCGGACCGCGAGGACCGCGGGCCAACTCAGCCAAGGGGCGGCTGAAGGCGCTGCTTGAGGAGGCTGGCTCTGAGGGCCTGACGCACGCCCAGATCGCCGAGCACCTGACAGATGTGGCCGCCAACACCCTGAACACGTATCTCAGCGTGATGTCCAACAGCGGCGAGTTGGAGCGACACGGAGATAAGTACCGCGCTGGTGCTCCGGCGGGCGCGTCGGACGAAGTCGCCACAGAGGATGATCAGGACGACCGCGAAAAGGCTGAGGCAGCCGAGTAGGACGGCCTAACCCTATGAGCCTGCCGCCGATGGATGACGACCGCGACTTCGAGCATTCTTCGTTATCCGGCTCCTTCAGCCGCGGTGGCGAGACCGTCGATGTCGAGATCTACCGCTATGCCGGCACACAGGATCCCTGGCAGCTCGTCGTGGTCGACCTGTCGTCTGGTCGCCCCACAGCCTGGGCTCAAACCTTCGCGACGGACCAAGAGGCCTATGCGGCCTTCACCGCGATGGTCGAAGCGGACGGCATGGCGCCCTTCACAGGCGTCGCGCCGCCTCTGCGGCACTGATCCCGATCTGCCGACTTATGGAAGAGGCGCCGAAGGCGGGAAGATCACGAAGAGTGTGGGACTTCGATGTCGCCTAAGCTGACGAAGAGTGTGGGGCTTCGATGTCGCCTAAGCTGACGAAGACGATCATCGGCGCGGTCGTCGCCATCGCGCTCGCGGCAGCCGTCTCCTACGGCCTCGTCAGCCAGCAAACGGCCGACCAGATCCAGAGCAAGGCGAACCAGACCCTGCAGAACGATCAAGGATCGCTGGGCCCGGGGCAGAGCCAGCCTCCGGTTGCTCCGTCGAACTCGATCCCGCAAGCGCCTGGCCAGCCGGGGGCATCGCCGCAGCCGCCTGCCCCTGCTCCTAAGCAGTAGTGCTCTCTATCGATGACCTGACCGGCTGGCTTTGGACCGGGCTGATTGCGAGGATCAGCCAGGACTAGAGGACTCGGACATGCGGCGAGGTCACAAGCCGAGTGCAGAGCAGGTCGTGCTGAAGCTGCGCCAGAGTGAGATGCAGACGGCCCAGGGCAAGAATTTGGCGCTAGCCTGTAAGAAGGGCGTATGTCTCCGAGCAAAGCTACCGACGAGTACCTGCGCCAGGAGATCTCTACTCGCTGAAAGAAGCGCAAATCGTGATCGGTCTTTGGTAGACCACGTACAACCGCGTCCGACCGCATTCGGCGGTGGGTGACCTCCCGCCCGCGCCTGTCAGCTCCCCGAATCTGGCCTTCCGGCTACCCATAGCCGCTACCATGCAGTAACCTCGCAATTGGCTCGCCCCAAAATACCGAACAGGTCACTCTTGTGGCACTGTCCCCCCAGGCGCCGAACCTCGACCGGTGGCAACTTCAACGATGACGCCGCGGCGCGCGCCACAGCCAGGGCCGCGCGAAAGGTCGAAAAGCTGCGCGCGTCGACCGTGCAGGCCGGCGCGTGACTGCGCTGCAGGGTGAGTTCGGCGGGCTTGTCGAGATCGGTGAGCGTCATGAGAGCGCTTCGGCTGTTGGCTTGGAGCAACGCTATGCCGACGGGCTGTTGCAGCCGATGGACAGCGGCGCGTCTGGCTCATGGCTGGGCCATGCAAGCTCGCCTCTTGCTGGAATTGGGGTTGGGCCCAGCCCAGGCTCAGGCGAGCCGGGGGTTTGGCCGCGGCACACGCACGTCCACCATTTGTCCGGTGAGAGGGTGAAGATCAGCATGGCGGCCGTTTCCAGTGAATGCGCCAGTAGAACGCCGGCCGATAGCGGCGGGATCACAGCAATCCGTGCACTTGTGCACAGTTAGCGAACAGTTTGCTTACCCTGGTCTTCACTGAAATCAGCGTCTGAGCGCCTCAATCTACGCCTTTACCGGATCGAACACGAGGCCACGTACGCCGCCCAGGTCCGCGCCCAGCCGTGCACGGGCATGTCGGGATCGCAGGCCGCGCCGCCATCAAAGCCGCCCCGTAGGCGTCCTCGCGAAGCTTACACTCCCCCGCCTGGGCAGTTCGATCAACCATATGCCCTTCGCTCATAGAACGCTGGCAGCAGCGTCGACTGTGAGGGCAGCCCCATTCACGTGCGCGGCTTCGTCGGACAGGAGGAACGCGACGACGTTCGCGACATCGGCGGGCTTGCCGTAGGTCGGCTGTCCCGCCCTCCTGATCGCCACACCGGAGCCGTGAGCCTGCGCATCGAGCGAGTGGATCATGCGAGTGTCAATCGGGCCGGGTAAGACAGCGTTCACCCGGACCCCCGTTCCCTCGGCGTCAAGTGCCGCCACACGGGTCAGCCCGAGGATAGCATGCTTGGCCGCCACGTATCCCGATAGACCGGCCCGGCCCCGGATCGCGGAGGTGGAGGCGATGGTGACGATCGACCCGGTGCCACGCTGGCGCATCCGGCCGAGAACATGCTTCAGGCCCAAGAACGTACCCTTGGCGTTGACGGCGAGGACCCGGTCGAAGACGTCGTCCGGATATTCATCAATCGGTAAGACGACGCCCTCGATGCCCGCATTGCTGACAAAGGCTGTGATCGGTCCGAGATCGCGTTCGACGACAGCGACGCAGGCGGCGACTCCGGCGCCGTCAGATACGTCCGTTCGAACGAATAGAGCGCGCCGACCCGTGGCCTCGACCAGCCGTGCGGTCTCCGCGCCCGAGCTGGGATCATGGTCGGCCAGCCCAATATCGGCGCCCCCTTGAGCGAGCCGAAGGGCGATGGCACGGCCGAGGCCGCCCCCGCCGCCGGTGATGAGCGCGACGCTCACGCCTTGACCAGCGAGCAGCCGCCGTCACTGAGCGGACGCCACACGACGTCGGCCGGGATCGATTGCACCACCTTGTAGTAGTCCCACGGGTACCTCGAATCGGCCGGGCCCTTCACTTCGAACAGATACATCGGATGGAGCTTCCGGCCGTCGGCTCGAATCGAGCCGTTGCCAAACAGCGGATCCTCGGTCGGCATCTCCTTCATCCGAGTGACGACAGCTCGGCCGTCGAGCGCACTGCCGAGTGACTGAACGGCGCGCAGGTAGTGGAGGACCGAGGCATAGGCGCCGGCATGCAGCGCGCTCGGGTAGCGATCGCGGTTTTTCGGGACGAAGCGCTTCGTCCAGCCACGGGTCCCCTCGTTCAGGTCCCAGTAGAAGGCCTCGGTGAATTGCAGCCCCTTCGCAGTCTCAAGGCCGAGGGAGTGGACGTCGGTGATGTAGAGGACCGTCGCCACGAGTTTCTGACCGCCCGCCGGGATGCCGAACTCGACGGCCTGCTTGATCGAGTTGATCGTATCACCCCCGGCATTGATGAGGCCGACAACCTGAGCCCCCGATCCTTGCGCCTGGAGCAGGAAGGAGGAGAAATCGGGCGTATTGATCGGCGTCCGCACGCCGCCGATGACCTTGCCTCCGCTCCGCTCGACCACGCGCCTGACATCGCCCTCCATCGCGTGGCCGAAGGCGTAGTCGGCCGTCAAGGTGAACCACGAACGCGCGCCGGACGCGACCACCGCCGTCGCGGCGCCGGTCGCGAGTGCGTAGGTGTCGTAGGTCCAGTGGATCGTGTTCGGCGAGCAGGCTTTGCCGGTCAAGTCAGAGGAGGAGGGGCCCGAGGCCAGCATCACCTTGTTCTTGTCGCGCACCACGCTGCCGACCGCCAGGGCGACGGCCGAGTTCGGGACATCGGTAATGACGTCGACCCCGTCCTGATCGATCCACTTGCGAGCGATCGCCGCGGCAACGTCGGCCTTGTTCTGGTGATCGGCGCTGAGGATTTCGATGGGAAGCGAACGGTCGGCACCGAGATCTTCCGCGGCCATCTGCGTGGCGAGGACCGAGCCTTGGCCCGTGCAATCCGCGTAGAGGCTGGACATGTCGGTCAGGACGCCGATCCTCACTGGTCTCACCGGGTCAGCCCTGAGGCGGGTCGGTCCCAGGACTGCGGCGCCGACGCCACCGGCCAGGAATGTCCGGCGGCCAATCAGGCGCGCGCTAAAGGCCGTCGATGGCATCGTATCCTCTACCGTGATGATCGATTCCGGTGCGGGGGACGGCGCGGGCGCTACGGAATCAGCCGCTTGAGCAGGCGCCTGTCCTCGACCGCGAAGCCGCCGCCATAGACGTCGGACACCATAAACTGCGCCGACAGGATCTCGGGCTCCAGCGCCGCGATCGGATCGAACGCGGATGGGATCAGCGTCATGGTGGCCCGCCCGGGGCGCGGCTCGGAATAGGCGAGGGGCGTGCGCCGATAGACGATGTCGGCATAGGCCGTCTCGAGGCGCTCCGGATGCGGGAGGCGGCGGACGTGGATCTCGCCGCCCGGCTGCTCGTCGGCGTCGACGAGGCGCACCACCGGTGCATCCGGGTCGGGTGTAAATTGGAACTGCGCGAGCGGACCGCCACGGCGGTCGACCCGGCCAGAGATCGATCCGTCCTGCGGCTCGTCGAACGCGTAGGTGCAATCCTTCTTGGTATAGCCGAAGAGTTCGCGCCCGGCCGCGATCCCCATCGGATCGCTGCAATACATGTAGAGATGCGTCTGGGTAAACAATCCTTCGTAGTGGACCGCGACCGTCACCATGAGGTCGAACATGCGCCCTTGATGAAGCGATAAGGTATGTCCTGGCGAGGCCATGAAGCGGAAGGCGACCCGGTCATTGATGAGTTCGAACGGGGTGTCGGCGAGCAGGGCAGTAACCTTCGCCTGATCGACCCGGGTCATGACCTCGACGGTCCGCAACGCGCACTCCCATTCGACTGGATAGGCCGGCGCGTATTGCGGATTGACCCCGCTGTTCGGATGCATCTCGTAATCGCCGAACATCTTCTTGACGTCGTACACGGTGATCTCCTGGATGACGCTGCGGCCTCGGCAGCGATGCTCATCGGGCTCCGCTGCGCAAAGGAACAATGGAGATGGCAGTCGCGCCGCTGATCGGCCCGTTGTTTCACGTCGCCGGCCGGCAAACGACGGCATCGACAGCACTCACCGGCCCGTGTGGTGAGTCATGCTTGGGAGCATCCCATGCCTCGTCGGACCAGTCTCCGACGACGAGCAGCCCCGACGTTTCGCCCCTCTCTAGCTGGTTCAAGTCGGGAGGCCAGCAGGACAGCATCACCGATCGCCCTTGTTGGAACGTACACTGCATCCAGTGTACATCAGTGTCAATCGCCGGTACCGGGTGCAGATTCCATCCCGCCGCCCCACGGCCGTTCCCGGGAGAAGGGTATGACGATGGACCGGAGGCCGCCGCGGGGCGGCGGGGTAGGGGACGAGGCCGACCGGCGAGTGCCGCTCGCCTCATCGCCCGCGGTCTCGCTGCAGGACCGGATCTATGCCCACCTCAAGGCGGGGATTGCGGAGGGGCGCATCGAGCCGGGTACCCGGCTACTCGAGTCGCAGCTTGCCCGAACGTTTAGCGTCAGCCGCTCACCGGCCCGCGGCGCCCTGAATGCCCTGGCGGCGGAGCGACTCGTCTTCGAGGACGGGGCGCGTGGCTACAAGGTTGCCGGCACTGCTGCAGCCGGGCAGGGGAATGCGGCACCGCTGCTCGATCCGGCGCCGATGCCCCATCAGCGCCGATGGGAAACCCTGTACGGGGTGGTGGAGCAGGAACTCTACGCGCAGATTCTGTTTCACTCGCTCCGCATCAATGACTTGCGGCTCGCGCAGCACTACGGCGTGAGCCGGACGGTGACGCGCGACCTTCTTGCCCGCATGGACGGCGTGGGCCTCGTCACCAAGGACGTCGGTGGGCACTGGGTGGCCCGCCGGGTGACGCCGCAGCGGATCCGCAATCTCTACGAGCTACGGCGGCTGCTCGAACCGGCCTTGCTGGCCGAGGCCGCGCCGCGCGTTCCGACGGCCCTGCTCCGGCAGGCGAGGGCGCATATCCAGGCGACGCTGGCCCGGCCCGCGATCGACGGGGGGGATTTCGATCGGGCTGAGACCGACCTGCATCGCGATCTTCTCGGCTATTCGGGGAACGAGGAGTTGATTCAAGCCCTCAAACCCACGCATTTCCTGTTCGGCCCGACGCGGCACCTGATCGACCCGATCCTCGGGATCCCGATGCACAAGATCGAGCGTGCCCTGCAGGAGCACCTCGCCGTCCTAAATCATGTGCTCGACGGCGATGCGCGTGGGGCGGCCTCGCTTCTGGAGGAGCATCTCGCCGAGGCTGTCGGTCGGTGGCTCGGCCGGTTCGAGATCGCAGAAAACCTCGGCAGCGTCGCCTGCCCGAATTACCTGACCCCGTTCGATTAGGGCCGAAATCGCCTTTGAAGCCGCGAGGCTTCCCGCCGAATCACACGCCTTGATCCCGGCGCTTACCGACGTCGGGCAAGGCCATCGCGATTGGATGACGAGGCAGCCGTACTCCTCCGCCGTCTCGAAGCCCAGGGCTCTTAACGGATGAGCGCTTCGGGTGCTGGTGACGGCGATGGCGACGACTCGAAATGGGCGGTTGTCACGGCGGGGCTGAGCTGCAGCTCGCTGATCTTGGATTAGGCCGCTTTTGTGTAGAACCGAGACGGCGACAACTCTCAAGTTTCAAATACTTGCACCGCTCACGAACCGCGCAGAACCAGAGATGTGCCTGCGTGGGCAGGCTGACGTCACCCAAGCATGCGCGACGGCGCGAGTGTGCGTCAGAACAGGGTCGAGCCGGTAGCATATAATTGCCGCCGGCTCGGATCGTGGCTTGTATATTGTCCTGTCAAGCAGCGGTGAGGGTCCGGGTCGCGGGCCGAGTGCGCTGCGGTCGTGAACGGTTGAACGGCTTGGTCGCGCTGGTGGTGTCAACGGTCGGCAGGCGCGCGGGCGCTGCCAATGCCTCAGCAGCGGGGGCGTCTGCGGCGGCCCCGGCCGCGAGTTCGAGCTCACCGTCGAGGAGCCACCAGTCGGTGTAGCGGCGATGAAGCGCGGCCGCGTGCGCGGGTAGGCCGGTAGCTGCCAGCGCGGTGAACGCGTGCTCCAGTGTGAGCGGGACGAACGGGATCGGGCCGGCGGCCGGGTCCGTTAGCTGGCAGTTGTAAGTTGCGGCGGCCGCGTGTGCGAGTTGGTTGTGCGCGGGGGCGATGAACGCGAGCGTGACTGTGTCGGCGAGGCCGGTGGCGAGCATCGCACTCGCGAGGCAGTGCTGGCGGTAGAGTTGCTGGCAGGCCGGGCCGGTCATCGTGGGGTCGTCTGGATCCACGAACAGGGCGGGCGTCGTGCGCGCGATCTCGGCGTAGCGCGGGTGGGGTGGCGGCGCGGGCTCGTGGCCGGCTTCGCTGTACTTCATCTCGATGCAGATCAACGCCCGGGCGCCGGTCGCGGTGGTGCCCCGAATGACGACGTCGAAGGCGGTGCGGTCGGCGGTGAAGCGCGGGTCACCGCGGCCGGGGCTGTGTTCGAACAAGATGTTGGTGACCTGGGCCAGCGTGCCGGGCAGCAATTCGGCGACGAAACGGGTGGCGAGCGTGGAGTCGGCGACGAGCGGGCCGAACAGGTTGAAGGCCAGCGGCTGGGAGGACAGTAGGTTGGTGCGCAGGCGGCCGACGTCGTAGGCGGCGCCGGGCTCGCGGTAGGCCAGCGCGCGAGCGGCCACCGCGGCGATGTCGGGCGTCATGAAGTTGGCCCCAGTGCGGCCGGCAGCGATCGAGATGCGCGAGCCGAGGCGGCGGACCCGGTGTGGGTTGGCTTGGTCGATTTGCGTGCCGATCGGCAGGTCGCGGTCTTCGCGCCACAGGCCTTGAAGGAAGCGGGCGGCGGCCTTGAAGCGGTGATCGGCAGGGACGAACACGTGCCGGCGGCGGCGGGCGGCCTCGGGGATCAGCGGCAAATGGGGCGGGGGTGCGCCGAGGCCGGACGGGTCGAGGATCACGCGGGCGGTGGGGCTAAGCGCGGCGGGGATGCCGTAGGCATCATTGAGGTTGGTGGTGTCGGTGCGCGATGGCGGAAGGGGAATAGTGACGTGCATGTTCGGGGTACCCTGTGGCGGTCGCGGGGGTGCGGCCGGGACGGGGTTCCCGGAACGAGCGAAGGGATGAACGGCGGCCGGCGCGGAGCGGGGGGCCGGCTACTGGACGGCGATTCGCCACTGGGGAGGCCGGCGGAGGCGTACGGCCGGGGGCGAAAGGGAGCGGCGGTGCGGATGGTAGGTGCGCCTGGGGCAGGCACAGGTAGAGGGGGGTGGTTGAGATGTAGCTGGCGTCACACCTGTGGGACTGTCAGGAATTCCGTGTGCGGGCGGCGGGTTGAACATCAGGCCGCCATGGCCCGGGTGAAGCGCTCGCCGAAGATGACGGCGAACTGCGCTTTGGCCATGACCCATTCACGCGGGCCCATCTTCCACGCCTTCTCGGAGCGGTTCAAGACCAGGTAGAGCAGCTTCAGCGCGGCCTCGTCGCTCGGGAAGTGCCCGCGGGCGCGCACAGCCCGGCGCAGCGTGGCGTTCAGAGCCTCGATGGCGTTCGTCGTGTACAGGATCCGGCGCACCTCGCCGGGGAAGCCGTAGAACGGGATCACCTCGCCCCAGGCCCGTCGCCAGCTCTGGGCGATGGCCGGGTAGCGCCGACCCCATTCGCCCGCCTCGAAGGCCGCCAAAGCTGCCTCGCCAGCCGCGGCATCGAGTGCGCGGTAGATGTCCTTCAGCGCCCCCGCCACGGCCTTGCGATCCTTGTAGGAGACGAAGTCGAGGCTGTGGCGAAGCAGATGGACGATGCAGGTCTGGACCAGCGCCTCGGGGAACACCGCCCGGATCGCATCGGGGAAGCCCTTCAGGCCATCGACCACGGCCAGCAGCACGTCCTCGACGCCGCGGTTCCGGAGCTCGTTCATGACCCGCAACCAGAACTTGGCGCCCTCGTTCTGCTCCAGCCACAGGCCGAGGATCTCCTTGGAGCCGTCGGCGCGCACGCCCAGCGCGATGTGCACGGCCTTGTTGCGGACCACGCCCTCGTCACGCACCTTGATCCGCAGGGCGTCGAAGAACACGATCGGATAGACCGGCTCCAGCGGCCGGGCTTGCCAGGCGGCGACCTCCTCCAGCACCGCGTCGGTCACGGCGCTGATCAAGTCGGGTGAGACCTCGATGCCGTAGAGCTCGCGCAGGTGCCCGACGATCTCTCGGGTGCTCATGCCGCGCGCGTACATCGACACAATCTTGTCGTCGAAGCCGGGAAAACGGCGCTGATACCGGGCGATCAGTTGCGGGTCGAACGTCGCCTGCCGGTCGCGGGGGATCGCCAGCTCGATCCGGCCAGTCTCGGTCGTGACCGTCTTGCGACCGTAGCCGTTGCGCGTGTTACCAGCGTCCTCGCCCGCCAGATGGTGGTCCATCTCGGCGTTGAGCGCCCGCTCGGCCAGGGCCTTCTTCAACTCGTCCAGCAGGCCATCGGCCTCGAACGCCGTCTTCGGATCAGCCCCGGCCAGCAGCTGGTCCAGGAGCGCATCAGGGATACGGGGTGCTTTGCGTCGTGCCATCGGAACCTCCGTCGGGTCCACTATGGCCGCCCGCACACGAAATTCCTGACAGTCCCCACACCTGTTCGACACACCCGGCCGTGCGTCAAAGCGCCGTCCCGTCGCCCAGGTCCGAAACGCGCCACCAGCCGATCGCAGATTGCTGCCGGACTCCGGAAATTCCTGAATGTAATGAGAGGGGCCCCAACTTATTCCATGCCGCCATAGGACGCCTGAACCAAATACTTCCGTGATATTCGCCCCCACGTATGCTATTGTCCCTTAAATGTCATGTATCGATGACACAATCCTGCAGGCGTTCTAGTGAGGCGCTCATGGCCACTGGATTTCGTGTGACCGGCGGCAAAGAAGCTGCGCCCTTCTCTCTCACCATTCACCGCGGCGACGGCATGGTCCTGCTCGGCATGGACTGGAAGGCGCGCAAGCCGCCCGCCGATTTCGTCGGCTTCGCCATCCAATACCGCGAACCTGGCTCCCAGCTCTTTAAGACCGTACACAATCGGATCGGATTTCCGGGACAGCCGGTTCCCGACGACGGCATCCGCTCGACCGAAGCCCCCATCCAGAAGTTTCGCTGGGTCCACTTCCCTTTCGACGCGGCACTCGAAGGGTCGTTCCTCTATCGTGTCATACCGATGTTCATGGATGCCGCTGGCGCCCTGCGGCGCGGCGAGGCGCAGGAAGCAGAGCTGGCGCTGATGCGCCAGACAATTCCGGGCAAGATCAATGTCGCCTTCACGCGCGGCTTCGTCTCCTCGCAAGCCTTTGTCCGTAATTTCTCAGCCGGCGGGCCGATGACGACGCTGGTGCCGCCCGACGGCGATCAGGGGTTGGACTTCGTTCCGACCCATGCCGAAGCCGAGCGGGCGCTCGCCTGGATGGGCTTCGAGGCGCGGTCCGAAACCCTCGCCCTGCTCGATCGAGCTCGCGAGGCGGGCGCCGAGGTCCGTGTCATCGCCTACGACCTGAACCTGCCGGAGGTGGTCGAGCGGCTTGAGGCACTCGGCTCCAACCTGAAGATCATCATCGACGATAGCGCTCGGACCAAGGGCCACGGCCGCCCGAACTCGCCGGAGACAAGAGCCGCCGAGCGGCTGATCGCATCGGCCGGCGCAAAGAACGTCAAACGCCAGCATATGGCCAATCTGCAGCATCAGAAATCCATCGCGGTGCGAGGCGACGGCATCGAAACCGTCCTCTACGGTTCGACCAACCTGTCCTGGCGCGGCCTCTACGTTCAGTCGAACAACAGCCTCGCCGTTCATAGTGCACGCGCGATCGAGGACTACTTTTCGGCGTTCGACGCCTACTTTAACGCGACGAACGCCGACGGTTTCCGCTCCTCGGCAAGCTCGGCGGGATGGATCGACCTCGGGCTAACGGGCGTCGATGCGAAGGTCGCCTTCTCCCCTCATAGCGAGGAGAACGGCCTGCTCGACGAGATCGGCGCTGATATCGACCGAGCCGAATCGAGCGTGCTCTTCTCACTTGCCTTTCTCGGCCAGACGACCAAGGGCGCCATCGGCCCAGCCTTGGGACGAGCCTTGAAACGCCGAGATGTCCACGTCATGGGCATCGCCGACGCGCCTGTTAGAGCAGGCAATCTGGGCCTGACGGTGCTCACCCCGAACAATCGTCGCAAGTTGGTGCGTGCCGCCGCCCTCACCGGCAACGTGCCCCCGCCGTTTCTGACCGAGCCGTCGGGACTTTCTGGCGTCGATGGCAAACAGCGCGGAACGCGAATGCACCACAAGTTCGTGGTGCTCGATTTCGACAAGCCGACGGCCCGCGTCTATCTCGGCTCCTACAATTTCTCTGAACCTGCCGATGACGAGAACGGCGAGAACCTCGTGCTTGTGCGCGACCGGACGGTGGCGACGAGCTATATGATTGAGGCCGTACGGATCTACGACCACTATGTGTTCCGCGTGGCGAACGAGGAAAGGAGCGGCGACGCCGATTTGCTGGAACTTAAGCGGCTCCCTGGAGATGGTGAGCATGCCTGGTTCGAGCGCGATTGGACAGATCCCGTTCGCGCTCGGGACCGAGAGCTCTTCTCGCGCGCCAGATAAGAGTGGTGGTTGCTGTCGACCGTCGGCGTGTTCGGCAGGTGCGCTTAGCGTTCGGGGCTGGAGCAGTCCGTTCTTGGGATACGCCAAATTTACAATATTTTGATAAGGAAGCGGCATGCCTCAAATTGAGACAGGCCTGCTCGTCGCCGATATTCAATTTAACCACAACCTGTCTGAATATCCCAATATCGGCTTGAAATTCCTGGAATAGAATTTGGAACTACGCACCTGACCCCGGCCACTTGTATCAAGCCGGGAGAGAGGTGCGTGGTCATGAGTTCGGCTGTTGGGGTCCTGATCCTGGATGAACCTCAAGATTTGAGCGGGACCGTTCGCGCCATACTAGAGCACGGGCCCGAGCTCCACACGATTGGCGAGGCCGACCTGAAGGGGGCTGACGCCGGCCC
Source organism: Methylobacterium sp. E-046 (assembly GCF_022829625.1). Taxonomy (NCBI): domain Bacteria; kingdom Pseudomonadati; phylum Pseudomonadota; class Alphaproteobacteria; order Hyphomicrobiales; family Methylobacteriaceae; genus Methylobacterium; species Methylobacterium sp. E-046. The sequence goes on from NZ_JAKSYP010000277.1 coordinate 95,845, forward strand.
CCCCGTTGCACTGATCTTCCTCGACGAGACTCGGCTAGCAGACGGGATTGCCCGCATAGTCGACCTCAAGGAACGTCAGCCGAACCTGCGCACCCTGATCGCCTTTGGCGCGCTGACTGCCGACGATCTCCGTACTCTCCTAGCCGCGGGTGCCGACGCTTTCGTGGCTCGATCGAGTTCGCCGCGGGAACTCGGCGGCGCCCTGCTCGCCGTCGCGGAGGGGCCGGATCGCCTCGTGTTTCTTGACCGGACGATCGCCGAGACACCAGACAAGAGCGACAGCCCGGCGCTCACGGCGCGCGAGGCAGAGATCCTTCGCTACTTGAGCTCCGGCTTCAGCAACAAGGATGTGGCTCGCTGCCTGGCTCTGAGCGTGCGCACGGTCGAGACCCACAGGCTCAACTTGCGCCGCAAGACGCAGACCGGCCGCCTGAAGGATCTGGTCTCCCTGGCCCGGCAGCTCAGCCTTCCTCCGGTAACCGATGCAGAGATTAAGCGCGGCATCCATCAGCACAGGCACTGATTGATGCCCCTCGCACCGCGACGATCCGACTTGCTTCGATGCAGGATTCAGCGCGAGGCAGCGGCGCGAGGCTTAGTACCTCACGTGTAATTTGTTTGCCGGAACAGACGCATGCCGTTCTACGATTTTACGTTGGGCCAACTCAGTGGCCCAACCTCGTTCAAGCGCTTCCACGTCGATGCCTCTGATCTGGAGAGCGCCATTCGCGAGGCGACAACGTGGGCGAAGCACACGCGCCGCCATTCGGGTCGCCCCAACGACATGTCAGATTGGCCATTGGTCATCCTGGCCGGCGAGGGATCAAGTGATTTGAGGCCTGGCACGATGCTGTTCGAGTTGAAGGACGTGCTTCCGGATTGACCGCCCGGCTTCTACGCAGCCCGCTGAGGGGTAGATTCAGGGCTACGGTACGGTCGAGCTGCATACGAGAGCGCCGTCCCTACATGGCTCGTTGAAGGCTCGATCATTTTGGGAAGCGGCATCCAGAGCCATTATCTGGATCAAAATGCTCAACGATGAACACGTTCCTGATGCAGGGGCGGCCCTGTGGTGGCGAACCTTGTCGAGAGTGCAGGCCTCCTAACTGGATGCGTAAATCCAGTCAGAAGGGAAGGCTTCTGCAATGCGACTTCAACATACAGTTGCAGCTTGGCGGATTTGAAACGGCGCAGGCAACCTCATCGTCGGTCGGCTGTAGCCGGTGGAAACGAAGCGTGGTGAAACCGTCGCTCAGATTTAGCACGGCGACCGGTCGCGATAGATGCTTCGAGCGTGATGGCGGTCAGCGAAGAGCCAACACTTGGTCCTTCGGGTAGAGGCCTCCTACCCGAGATCCATGCCGCTGCAATCCCAACTCGGATTCTAAGTCTTATCCCTGGAGAGCGGCTGGTCCTCACTGGCGTCGACAGTGACAGCATCGTTGCCGCGCTACGAGCCCAGGACGATGCCGCTGGCAGCGCGCTGATGATGGTGACCGAAGGCTTGGGCACCCTCGACGCCATCCTCGATCATCTGCTGGACGATCTGGCGCAGCTCGCCCTCGCGCGTTGGCCGCATTGGTTGGCAGCCGCCGAGTCGCCCCCGGATGGGCAGGAAGCCGAGGGACGCGGCCTGTCCGATCCGTGGCGGAAGGCGGCCGGCAAGCATGCCGCGGCCGGACGGACGCCGCGGTTCAGGCGCATGGTTCGATCGGTGGAATTCGTTCAGCTGGCACGTGCGGTCGATCCCTCCGGCCTGATGCTGATCGCCGAGGTGGATCCGGCGTCCCCAGCTCGGGCAGCGCCGGTGATCCAAGCGATCGAGTGGTGCGCCAGCCGGGGTGCCGCCGTGGTGACGATCCTGCCGGTGGTTCCGGCTTACACGCCGCCATTCGACCGGATCCTCTTTGGAGCTCACCGGATCGTGCGGGAACCGACGCCGGTCCGGGCGCGCTTCATCGCACCCCGCTCTCGGGCGCATCATGCCAGCGCCGTCGAACAGCGGCTGGAGACCGCGCTTCGGAATGACGACGAACTTGGCCCCCTGTTCACGTGCAACGTCCTCGTACCCCTGGGACTGGAGCGCACCGCGCCGCGCGTTGACTTCCTGTGGCTGGAAGGACGAGTCGTCGTCGAGCTTGACGGGCCCGAGCATCGCGGCGAGCCAAAATTTGGCGCCGACCGCCACCGCGACTACGAGCTTCTGATCGCCGGCTACCTCGTCCTGCGCATCACCAACGAGCAGGCCGAGACCGACCTGCCGCGCGCCGTCGAGAAGATCCGGGACGTTGTGCGGCTGCGCAGGGGCCGAGAAGGGAAGCCGATCGGATGAGCGTGACGCCGACGCAGACCTTGATCGTCTGGGCCCTCCTGGCCCGGCATGGCCATGCCTCGCAGGCGGACCTCGTGCCGGCCGTGAAGAAGGCCGACCGCGAGGCCCTGGCGGCGCAGGGTCTGGTCGCTGTGGAGAAGCGCGGCCGGTCCTTTGTCCTCACCGTCACCGACAAAGGTTGGCACTGGGCGAGCGGTCATATGCGCGAGCCACTGCCACCAGGCCACCGAGCGTTCCAGGACTGGTTGGAACGGACCGAGCAGTACATCGCGCGGACCGGGGCAACGCTCGCGGACTTCATCGGACCCGCCCCCGAATTGGCAGCACCGGAGGCTGCGCCGAAACTGCAGGCAAAGCGGGCCTCCAAGACCTCGACAGCTACCCGGCCGCCCGGCCCGCGTCAGCTCCGTGCCCGTATCGAGGTGGCCTACCTCACCCTGACCGGCGGCGCCCGGGCCCAGGGCGTGCGCCTGAGCCAGTTGCGAGCCGAGCTCGCCGATATCGACCGCGCCACCCTCGATGCCGGCCTCGCTCGCATCCTGAAGGGCGACCGGTCGGCGATCCTGAGCCAGCTGAGCGATCCGAAGGCCCTGACGCCGGCGGAGCGAGAGGCCGCCTACAGCCCCGCCGGCGAGCCGTTCCACCTGATCTGGATCCAGTCATGACTGATGCCCTCGACGCCCTGCGCCGGGTCGATTTCGACTGGGTCCGCACCCTCGACAGCATCTGGACCGACGCGGAGCCAACCGGCGGGCCCAACGAGGCCCTGGTCCCGAAGATCGTCGCCGAACTGCACGCGAAAGCCCGCGCCCCGGCCGATCGGGCGCCTGGCCGGGTGCTCGTCGGCCAATCCGGGGTTGGCAAGACCCACCTCGTGGGCCAGTTCCGGCGGGAGGTCTGGCGCAGCGGCGGCTGGTTCGTGCCCCTCGATGTGCTGGGCCTCACCGATTTCTGGCGTAGCGCGGCGCTGAGCTTCGTCACGGCGCTGCTGCAGGCGATGCCGGACGGGCGGCGCCAGTCCGACGCGGTGCTGGCCGGGGTCGCCCGACGGTTCAAGGTCGAAGCGCAGGTGGAAGCGGCGTTCAACACCCCGAACGTCGACGCGCGCCGGATCGTGGACCTGCTGGTCATGGCGCTGATGAAGGTCGATCCAGGGCGCGCCCTCAAGCACCAGGACGTGTTCCGTGCACTGTGCCTGCTGCGCTCGCAAGACCTCGCCACGATCGGCCTAGCCCATGCGTGGCTGCAGGGCTACGAGGCCGATCCGGCCGAGCGCGCGGCCCTGGGCTTCCGCACCCCGCCGCCCGCACCGGTCGAACTCGTGCGCGGCATGTCGTGGATCATGGCGCTGAGCGGGCCGACCCTCGTGGCGCTGGACCAGATCGACGGCGTGATCGACGCGAGTCGGCTCCCGGGCGCTGACGAGTTCGAGCCAGGCCCAGGCCTCGCCGAGGTGTTGTCCGCGGGGCTTCTAGAGTTTCACACCGTCTGCGACCGCAGCATGACCCTGATCACCTGCCTTCAGGATTCCTGGGAGCGCCTCCAGGGGCGGGCGCTGACGCCGCTGCTGCAGCGCTTCGAGCAGCCGGTCGGCCTCGTGGGCGTGAGCGACCGCGCCGCCGCCGCAGCCCTGATCGCAGGACGCCTCACGCCGGCCTACGCAGCGGCCGGCTTCAAGCCGCCGAGCCGCACGTGGCCGTTCAGCGAGACCGCGATCGCCGGGGCGGCCGAGCACGGCATGATGCCGCGGACCATCCTGATGCGCTGCGACGCGTTCCGCCGAGCCTGCTTGGCGGACGAAGCCGTGGCACTCTGCGAAGATCTCACCGGATCGGGGATTGCCGCCCAGCCCGAGCCGATCCGGGGAACGGAATTCGACCTCGATGCCGCCCGTCAGGACGCCGATATCGCCGCCGTGCTCGACGACGAGGATGGCGGCCTCGGCGAGCTGCTGCGCGCGACTTTCGACCTCTTCGCCCTGGAGGATGACCCTGAGGACGCCCTCGACGTGGCCAGTAAGGGTGAGCCGGAGCAGAGGATCCCGCCGCTCCACGGCCGCCTGATCTTCATCCACCGCGATCAGAACGACCGCGAGCGGCACGTCTGCTACCGAGGGCTCCAGCACCAGAACGCCATCGCGTTCCAGGCGCGCTTGCGAGCCGCGCTGACGGCCTCGGGCATCTCGTCCCGCATCGCCGATCGGACTCTGCTGATCGTGCGCCGGGGTGCCTTGCCGGGCGGCGCGAAGACCCGGCAGCTGTTCGACGCCTTCCTGGCGGCCGGCGGCACGCTGATCGACCCGTCGGATGCGGACTTGCGCACCTTCGCGGCCCTGCACGACCTCCGGGCCCGCGCCGTCGCCGCGGGGCGGCAGGACCGATTCGAGGCGTGGCTGCGCGCCGGCAAGCCGACCCGGACAACCGCCTTCTTCGCGCAGGCGGGACTCATCCACCCCGAGCCTCCGCCCGCAGCCGAATCCCCTCCTGCGTCCGATCCACCCCCCACAGCTCCCGCCAGGCCGGTGGCGCCTCCCGCCGAGCCGCCCGCCGCAAAGCCTGTCCGGCCGCCGCTGGATCTTGCCGCCGCCGAGGCGATCCCGGTGGGTCGGCGCATCGGCGCCGACGTCACGCCGGTGACCCTGCCGATCCGGCTGCTTCCGAGGCACACCGCCATCATCGCGGGGTCTGGGTCCGGCAAGACGGTCCTGCTCCGACGTCTCGTCGAGGAGGCGGCGCTGGCCGGCGTCCCGGCCGTGGTGATCGATCCGAACAACGACCTGTCTCGGCTGGGCGACTCATGGCCGGAGCGTCCCGAGCGGTTCACGGACGACGATGCCGCTAAAGCGCAGGCTTACCTGGACCGCGTTGAAGTCGTCATCTGGACACCTGGGGTGCATGCCGGCAATCCGCTGTTCCTGGCCGCGATGCCGGACTTCTCCGGCCTAGGCACCGACCGCGACGAGCGCCAGCAGGCGGTCGAGATGGCAGCCGAGACCCTTGGTCCCCTGGCGGGTGCGAAGAAGGATCTCCAACGCGGCGTCTTGGCCGACGCCCTGCGGCTGTTCGCGTCGCGCGGCGGCGGCGATCTCGCGGATTTCACCGCGCTGTTGTCCGACCTTCCGGAGGATGTCAGCCGGATCCGCGAGGCCGGCAAGCTTGCCGCCGGCATGGCCGACCAGCTCCACGCCGCGGTGGCGACAAACCCGCTTTTGAAAGCCGAGGGGCCGGTACTAGACCCGGCGCTCCTGTTCTTCGGGCGGGAGCCCGGCCGCACCCGTATCTCGGTAATCAACCTCTCAGGCCTCGCCTCCGATGCCGCTCGGGAGGATTTCGTGAACCGCCTGCAGATGGCCCTGTTCGGCTGGATCAAGCGGAACCCGTCCCCGCACGGCCTGCTCTACGTGATCGACGAGGCGCAGAACTTCCTGCCGGCTCAGAAGCAGGCGCTCAGCCTCGGCAGCGGGCTCAAGCTGGTGGCTCAGGCGCGCAAGTACGGTCTCGGCATGGTGGTGGCGACGCAGGTGCCCCGCGGCATCCACAATCAGGTCGTGTCGAACTGCACGACCCAGTTCTTCGGGCGTCAGAGCGCGCCGGCGACCATCGCGGCGGCTCAGGAGATCATCGCGGCGGGCGGCGGGGCGGCGGCCGACATCGGCAAGCTCGGCGCGGGCGAATTCTACTTCGCCACCGAGGGCTCGGGCCGGCCGGCGAAGCTGCGCACACCCCTCTGCCTGAGCTACCATCCGGCGAACCCGCCCACGCCAGATGAAGTCATCACGATGGCAAGGCGCTCTGCGACATGAGGCTTTCAGCCGGGAAGCTTACCGTCGAGAGGCCACCGTCAATACCTCTCGACGGCCGCTACCGCTTCCACACGAGCCGATCCCGAGCGGGCCTCGAAGCAGACTCGCTGCAGCCGGCCAACGCATGACCGCCCTCGCCGCCAATCAAAGGTCGCGCAATTGTTCTGCCGTTATGGCTTGGCTTGGATGGCAGCCGATCAGTCGCTTGATTGCAATAGGCACGATCGCTGTATAATTTACAGCACCGCAATACTGAATGGCCCAGACGAAACATTGCCGAGAGCCAGTTGACACGCTCTCACCTATCTGACCTCAGCCGAGGCATTCGCTGCGTGAATATGTACATGTAAACTTTAAATTTGGGCGTTGCACCGCGGGCTGCTTCCCTACACGGCAAGAAGAACCGGCTCGAGGAACGTCCATGTCTCTCAACTTAGCAGTCGCACGCCGCGACCTCCTGCGCTCCGCGCTCGCGGCCCCGGCGATCCTGACCCTAGGCATCGCGCCAGCACGCTCAGCCACCGTGCTCAAGCTGTCGCATCAGTTCCCAAGTAGCAACGGTGAGCAGGGCGATTTTCGGGATCGGATGTGCCGACGGTTCGCCAAGAAGGTGGGCGAGCGGACGAACGGCGCACTGGAGGTGCAGGTCTACGCCGGATCATCGCTTATGAAGACGAATGCGCAGTTCGGCGCAATGCGGAAGGGGGCGCTCGACATGAGTCTCTGGCCGCTCGCCTACGCCAGCGGGGAACTCGCCGAGACTAGTATAGGATTGATGCCAGCCTTGGTCGGATCTTATGAGCAGGCCTCCGCCTGGAAGAATGCGCCAATCGGACGCAAACTCACCGAACTGTTGGCGGCGAAGGGGCTGATCTTCGTCAGCTGGGTCTGGCAGTCGGGCAACGCTGCGAGCCGCGACCGGCCGTTGTACCTACCGGCAGACGCGAAGGGCCTCAAGATCCGCGGAGGCTCGCGCGAGGTCGACCTGCTCATGAAGGCAGCCGGCGCTGCAACTCTAAATCTGCCGTCTAATGAAATTTACGTGGCGATGCAGACAGGTGCCTGCGACGCAACGATAACCTCCTCGACGAGCATGATCTCGTTCCGCGTCGAGGAGCTCGCTCGCAACCTGACCTCCGGTCGCGGCCGCTTCTACTGGTTCATGCTTGAGCCGATCATGATGTCGAAGACGATCTTCGACGCACTGCCAAATGACCAGCGCGAAGCGATCATGTCGATCGGTGCCGAAATGGAGCCGTTCGGGCTCGCGGGGGCCAAGGCCGACGACGAAGACGTCGAGAAAATCTTCGCCAAGGCTGGCGCCAAGGTTCAGCCCTTAGACGACGCCGGCCTCGCAAAGTGGCGGGATCTCGCGCGCGATCATGTCTGGAAGGAATTTGGCAACCGCTCGGAAACCTGTGCCGAACTTCTTAGACTCGCTGAGGCAGTAACCTGATGCCCAAGCACCATTGGCCTTGACGAGCGCTGAAGTCGGCCGAGGCAGATGAGTCGCTCGATGTCCTGCTCAAGGCGGATGGAAGTGATAGGCTCGTTACGTCCAGACCGACTTCAACCACTTCCTTCTGGCTTGCGGAGGAGCTTCCACGTCGCCGTAGCGTACGCCGCGAGCGTACCGTCTGAACAATACGCTCGCGCTTCCAGGAACGAGACGCTGCGTCCACGTCGGAGGAAACCGGCCTCGCACCGCACGCCTCCGGATTGTACGGGCGCCATATACTGCACCTTCATCTCCAACGTAGTGCCAGGCCCGTCCACGTGCCGGAGAAGGTGGCCCATCGAGATGTCGAGCGCAGTGGCGATGACGCCGCCGTGCAAGGTTCCCTGCGGGTTGAACAGCGGCGGGATGGCCTCGAAGCGCACGATGCAGCGCTCGTCCTCGTAAGTAATCTCGAAGCCGAGCAGCCGCGAGAGAAAGAACGAACCGAATTCCTGTCGTGCATCGCCGGTCGCACGCGACAGCATGGCCGCGCCATCTGCGGCAAAATCAGGAGAGCGCTGACTCATCCGCGCGTAGCCTCCAGCTTCGGGTGAGCTCCGAACGCACCGCGTTCGGCAAATTCCTCGATCTCACCGTCGGCAAGCCCCAGCCATCTCCCGAGGACGTCGCGCGTGTGCTCGCCGAGAAGAGGAGCCGGTCGAACGTTTGGGGGGGCGTGATCGTCGAACCGGATGGCGCTCGCAAGATAGCGCACGTCGCCGGCCGCCGGATGGGCGACGGTGCGCGAAACCCCGCGCTCGGCAAGTTGCGGTGCCTCACAGACCTCGCCCACCGTGCGGATCGCGCCGCACGGAATGCCTGCGTCACCGAGCAGCGTGATCCAGGAGTCTCGATCCTTGTCCAGAAAGATCGGGACCAGGATCGCGTGGAGATCCGCGCGACGAGCCGCACGCTGGGATGCGCTCGCAAAACGCCCGTCTTCGAGCAGATCGGGCCTAGCGATCGCACCGCAGAAGGAAGCCCAGAACTTGTCGTTGGCCACCCCGATGTTGATCCAACCGTCTGCGGCCTGAAAGGTCTCGTAGGGCGAGATGGTCGGATGGGCGTTGCCGCGCCTGGGAGGACTCATACCGGTAGCGAAGTACATCCCGGCATTGAACGTCAGCAGCGAGGCCATGGCGTCCAGCATCGACACGTCGACGCGCCCGCCCTCGCCAGTGCGGTCACGCTGGGCAAGGGCCGCCAGCACTGCCTGTGCCGCATACAGTCCAGTCACGAGGTCGGCGATCGAGGTGCCGACCTTGGTCGGCGGCCCATCGGGATCACCGGTGATGTCCATGATCCCGGCCTCGCCCTGCAAGATCAGGTCGTAGCCCGGCCGCCCAGCGCCCGACCCAGTTCGGCCGAAACCTGAGATCCCGCAATAGATCAGCCGCACGTTCTCGCGGCGCAACTCGTCGAACCCCAGTCCGAGCCGCTCCATGGTCCCGGGCCGGAAATTCTCGATGATGACGTCGGCGTGGGTCGCGAGGCGTCGCAGAACGTCCCGCCCGCCCTCGCTTTTCAAGTCGAGGGCGCAACTGAGTTTGTTGCGATTGACCGAGAGGAAATACGCGCTCTCCCCTCCGACGAAGGGCGGCCCGTAGGTTCGCGCTTCGTCACCGAGGCGTGGCTCCTCGACCTTCACGACGTCGGCGCCGAGATCGCCCAGCTGCATGGTAGCGAACGGCCCGGACACGACCCGGCATAGATCGAGGATGCGCAACCCGTCGAGCGGGGCCGCGTCAGACCATGGCATCGGCCAAGTCCTGCATCGTGCGAACGCGGATGTCGGGCTGGTGTGGCGTTTGGCCGAAGGGTCGCTGCCGCCGGTCGATGAACGCGGTGTGCATCCCCGCCGCCTTTGCGCCGATGCAGTCGAAGGCGTGGTTTGCGACGAACAGAACCTCGTCCATCGCGACGCCCACAAGCTCGGCCGCTTTGGTGTAGGTTGCCACGTGCGGCTTGAACGCGTTCGCCTCCGCGACTGAGATGACCTGATCGAAGGGGATGCCATGGTAGCGCTTGGCCGCCTCCAGCATATCGGGGTCGCCGTTCGAGAGCACGACGAGCTTGTAGCGGGTGTGTAGCTTCTCGAGTGCCGCAGGGACCTCGGGAAAACAGCGCAACTTCTCGATCTCAGCGACGAGGCCGCGGACCTCCTCGGCCGTGTAAGTGATCCCGCATCGATCCATGACGAAGGACACTGCGCGCTGTCCGATCTCGCGATAAGGCGTGTGCTCTCTGTGCAGGAGTGCATCGATCATCGAGTTCTCAAAATGGGTGCGCCGCCACCACGTGACGAAGGAGTTGGGATTGCCACCCCAGCCCTTCTCCTTGAGGAACGGCGTCGCGATCGTGACTAGACCGCCTTGCATGTCGACGACCGTCCCGTACTGGTCGAACATGCATACTTTGATCTTGCGCTTGAGCGCGTCGTGTTCGGACATCATTGCCTCTCGTCGGTGCCGAACCGTCAGGGGGATGGGTCGACGACGCTATGAAGCGGTGCTAGCGCCATTTGTGAAATGGATTTCTCTACTTGCTGCATTCGCCACATGAATGCCGCTGGCGGTGCGGCACGGCGATGAACCTGCGGACAGTCGATCTCAACCTGCTCGTTGCCCTCGACGCGCTGTTGAGCGAGTTGCATGTAACTCGCGCCGCTGATCGCGTCGGCGTAAGCCAGCCGGCGATGAGCAACGCCCTGTCCCGGCTGCGTCACGTGTTCAAGGACGAACTGCTCGTCCGCACCGCCGCAGGCATGCAGGCGACACCGCGCGCTCTGGAGCTCGCTGGCCCGACGAAGCTAATCCTTCGGCAGATCGAGCGCGTGCTCGAGAGCGAGACCGAATTTGATCCCACCCGCGCTGAGCGATCCTTCACGCTGCGACTGTCCGATCTCCTGAGTTTACTGCTCCTGCCCGAGTTGCTCCGTCGGCTCGGCGAACGCGCGCCGGGCATCACCCTCGACGTCCTCCATCTGTCGCCGGTCCGGACCGTCGAGGCACTCGAGAACGACGAGATCGATCTGGCGGTCAGCATGGGCCTGAAGCCGTCGAACGCGATCCGGACGCAGGTCGTCCTACCGGACCGAATGGTGAGCGTGATGCGCGCTGGCCATCCCCTGGCCGGCGCGCCGCTGACGCTGGAGGCGTTCCTCAGAGCGCGGCATCTGAAAGTCTCCATGTCGCCCACCGACCTTCGCTTCATCGACGATGTGCTCGCGGGCGATCAGCTCAAGCGCGATGTCGCGCTCAACGTGCCGCACTGGCTGACCGTCCCGCATGTGCTGGCGAGTACGGATCTCCTGTCGGTCATGCCGGGCAGGCTGGCCGCAGCCCTATCGACGCACGGCCTAACCGTGCGCGAACTGCCCTTCGTGTCAGCCCCATTCGATTGGACGCTGTACTGGCACCGGCGCCACGAGGGAAACCGGGCCATTCGTTGGCTGAGGGAGCTCATCACTGAGACCTTTCAAGCAGTTCACGACGGATAGACCCGATCTAAGCCTCAGCCTGGTGCGTTAATATTCGCTCTCCGCCAAAATAATTCCCGTTAGATCCGGGCATTGGTTGCAAAATTGGCATGCGCAAAGGGGCCAGAATAAACGAGCGATGTAGAGGCCCCTGCAGGTTGAGGCGTCGGCGCGAAGGGCGTCTGTCGCCTCGAGGTCGAGCTACAGCTCGCCGGTCCCGGATGAGCCCGCTTGTTGGTAGAACTGCGGTGGCGGGAGCACTCTAGTTTCAAATATTTGGGAAAGTCCTGAACAGGGCAGAACTGTTGGATGGCTGGTCGTGGGTGGGTCGGCGCCGCAGCGTGTCAGCAATCACGCAGATGAACAGAAGAATTGGTCCGGGCCGGCGGCATGAGGTTGCCACGAGAACGAATTCTTGCCGGCGGCGGTGGGCGAACTCGGGGATGATAGGCAAGTGAGGCGGGGGTGCGCCGAGGCCGGACGAGTCGAGGATCACGCGGGCGGTGGGGCTAAGCGCGGCGGGGAAGTGTGGGGGCTTGACGAGGTCCGTAGGCGGCAGTGCGCGGCGGCAGGGGGCTGGCGGCGTTCATGGGCTCGGGGTGGCGCCTCATAGCGGCCGCGGAGGTGCGGCCGGAACCACCCGAGACAGGCCGGGGGCTGAAGGGCAGCTGGGTCGGTCGTGAGCGCACCACCTTAGGGGACGGCGGTGGCTGGCGTACGGACGGGAAAACAGGGGTGCTGGGGGCGCCGCTGGTGCGGTCGGTGGATGCACTTGGGGCAGGCGCAGGTAGAAAGGGGTTGGATGCGATGTAGCCGGTGGGACACGCGCTCGACACGCGCACTCGTGCGTCAAAGCGCCGTCCGTTCATCTGGGTCGGTGTCAGGCGGCGAAGCGCGCGGCGTCGAACAGGTCGCCGGCCATCCGTTCGATCCGTCCGCGCCATGCAAGTTGGTCGAGCCATTCGGCCGGGATACCCGCAGCGCCGTACAGGGCGCCGGCGATCTGTCCGGCAACCGCCGCCGTCGTGTCGGCGTCCTCACCGAGATTGGCGGCCAGCAGCACGGCGTCCCGGAAAGTCGAGGTGCGCGAGACCGCCCAGAGCGCGGCTTGCAGCGAGGCGACCACGTGACCGGTACCGCGCACCTCGCCGCGGAACTGGCCGGTCCGGAAGCCCCGGATCCGGCGCGCGGCGTCCGAGACGACGAGATCGGGCAGTGTGGCACCACCGATGGCCGCCGCGAGGAGGTCAGCGAGGAGTTCGCAACCCTCGACAGCCTCAAGGGCAGCGTGGGTGGTTCGGGACTGGTCTCGAGCGACTCGCAGCATCGTCGTCCGGTCGCTCCAGTGCCGGACGGCGACCGGGGCGAGCCGCATGATCGAGCCATTGCCCGCCGTGCCCGGGTCAGCCGAGCCGGCCATCGGGTCGCCGGTCCGCTCATACCGGCGCAGGGCCGCCGCGGTGGTCATGCCGATGTCGAAGCAGGCGCCCGTGCAGGAATAGAGCCCCTCCCGGTACCAGGACACGAACCTGCGGGCGAGGTCGTCGCAGTTGAGGTCGGGGTGAGCGAGCAGGCTGTCAGCGAGGGCGACGGCCATGGCGGTGTCGTCGGTCCACTGTCCCGGCTTCAAGCGAAACGGGCCGCCGCCGACCATGTCGGATAGGACCGCTCGGCGGGGCTTGGCCGAGAACTCGATGGTGGTGCCGACGGCGTCGCCGACGGCGAGGCCGAGCATGGCGCCGACGGCCCGGTCGCGGGCGCCGCCCGCCTCGGGACGGCCGACCGGCTGCGGGCGGCCCGTCCGAACCCAATCCTCCTGAGCGCGGGTCTCGATGGCCCGGGGGTCGCGGGCGCGGCGGACGGCGGCGATGGCCTCGGCTGAAGCCGCGCCCATCTCGACGAGAAGGCGAGCGGCGACCATGCCGGCCCGGCCCAGGCCGCCCCGGCAGTGGATGAGGACGCGATTGCCGGCGGCCACCAGCGAACGCAGACGGGCCGAGTGCTGGGGCCAAGCCGCCTCGAACGCGGCGGCCGGGACGTCGACGTCGCGGATGGGCAGGTGGTGCCACTCCATGAAGCGGGCGCGCACCTCGGCGCCGATCTCGGGGATGCGGTAGCGCTCGAGCTCGGCGGCCTCCATCAGGGTGACGACCGCGGCGGCGCCCCACGCCGCCACCGCGTCGAGGTCGGCGGCGAGGTCGCGCTCGTGGCGGCCCGTCAGTCCACCCATCTGCTGCTTGCCGGGGGCGAAGGTGACGCCGACCAGACCGCCAAGGGCCCCGGCGGGCAGTTCGGCGATGCGGATGGCGGCGGCGGTTTCACGGTGGCTCGTCATGGCGCGCTCCTGTTTGGCTGATGACGAGGTCACGGTACTATCGCCTGGACGGCCGGACGGGTCGCGTCGGAATTTTCCGGGTCGGGTGGACAGGGAAACGGTATGGGTTCGTTCGTCGGTTTCTACTGGACGTTCCCGGTGCGGTGGGCAGGCTTCCTCGACCTGCCGGACGACGTAGCCCGAGCAACGCAGGCGAGCCGCACGGTGGCCTACCAGCGCGCGCTGGTCCGTCGCTTCGTCGACTGGGAGAACGGCAGGCTCGCGCACGAAGTGGTGGCCATGGAGGTCAGCCCGGACCGGGGCACGGCAGCCATCGCGGGCGACACCGCGCGGGCCGGCCACCTCTGCCGCGAGGCGGGGGCCACGCTAGTGCACGTCGATTTCCACCGAAATGGCGGCTGGCGCCCCCACCCGGTCCTCGCCGATGCGCTGGCGACGCTGCGGCGGTCGGGGGTGCCGACCGTGGGCCTCGACGCCGAGGAGATCGTGCTGGACGGGCAGCGCTTCGACCCGGCCGCGCACTTCTCGATGTGGCGGGTGCGGGACGCGGAGGAGCGGGCTCGCAGGCGGCAGGACGTGCCGGCTGCGTTGGCCGCAGCGCTCGCCGAGGTGCCGGAGGGGCGCGGCCGTTGGAAGGCCGTGGCGGAGCTGCTGAATGCGCGGAAGGTGCCGACGTTCGGGGGCGGTGCGACTTGGACGCCCGACAACGTGCGCAAGGCGGCCCGCGATGTGACGTCAGGGGCAGTCGAGCGCGGTTCGGCCGAAACCGTGCGGACATCCCTGGGGCTATCAGAGGCCGGTTAGCCTTACCCGCCGCGTGCCCCGAACGGTCGAGCGGTCAGCGCATAGACGGTGACCTCGATCGCCCGGTCCTCGGAGACGGTCGACGGCGAGGCCGGCCAGCGGTCCGGGGATCGGCGGTCGGCGGCGACTGTTTCTTTCCCTGTCACCCCGTTCGATAGCATCGGCCAAGCGACGGTCCGCACCGGGTCGATCCACGGCCAGGCCCGCAGCCGATCCTGGATGGCGCCGGGTGAGCGTAGACGGTCCGTGGCAGCGCCGCGACGGGGCAAACGAAGGCTCTCGATAGGGGCAGCGCGCTCCTGAGCCGGGCCGGAGATTACCGGCGTAGCCCCGGGGAGGCACTTCGGCATCACTGGGTGAGGGGAGGGGCCGCCGTAGGGGCGGACACGGGCCGCCGCACCACTGGAGCTGGGGACGGCCTACGGGTCCTGCCGGCCCCGGGGTGTGTTTAGATGGATGTAGTCGGTTGACCACGCTGCGCGCAGTCGGTCGGTCGCTCGGCCTCCGCGGCGAGTCCGCCGCACCTCTCCACCCGGTCAGTCCCCCTCCGCCTCGTCGCGGTCATCGCGGACTCGCCGCCAGATCGGCCTGTGAAACGGATCGAGCCGGGCACGCCGCTCCGCCATGTACCGACTAAACGAGGACATCGTTGACAGGACCGCGTCCCCGATCGCCAGCCGCCGCCGCCTCTGGCCAGCCTCTTCGACGTCGTCCGTCTCGCGCAGAAGGTCCTGTACGCGATAGAGGTCGACGGTACCTCCCGCGATCAGCGCGGACGCGTCAGCTGGCTGCTCGACGCCGTCCGAGTGGCACCAGAGCCAAAGCAGGTGCTCCGCGCTGGCCAGTCGCGTTGGCACATCGAACCATGGGCGGGTGATCGTCTCCGCCAGAAGTCCCGCCTCGGTCGCGCAAATGCAGGGTCTCAGCATCAGTTCGATGGGCCGCCGACACAGCCTCGGGTCCATGTGCGCCGCGAACCGCCCGCGCGTCGCCTGCACGAGGCCCGCGGCACACTCGCGCCCGTCCGCGCTGAGATCGGCGACGATCTCGATCGCGCCGACGTACCGGGCCTGATCGTGCAGGGTCAGGGCGATGCGCCCGACCACGGCGTAGGCATAGCCCTCGGCCTCGAGCCCCCCGACGATGTCGCGAAAGTTCGCCGGCAGCATCCCCGGGGTCGGGTTGGCCAGATCGTTGACGTCGACCAAAAGCGCCTCGATGTCGGTCGAGCTGCCGCCCACGCTGCGGGACCTCCGGATCAGGTGCGGGTGCGATAGTGCGCGTCCGAGCGCACTGCGTGGCGCTCTCCAGCGAGGCCGAACAACTGCACGAGTTCGGCGATCGTCTCCGGCCTCTGCAGGCGCCGGTCGGCGTACAGCGTGAACAGTGCGGGCTCACGCATGTAGACCACCCGCCCGCGTGGGAACGCCTCATACTCGTGGCCCGCGATCGCCGGCGGCAGGCCGCGGCGGCGCAGCGCGGTGGCGCCGAGCCTGCGCCAAGCCTCCCAGACCTCGTGGTGGCCACGTGGATGGGTGAGGCAGTCGCCGTAAACCTCCGCTTCTGCCAAGACCGTGCGGTCCGTGACCAGCACGGTGCGGCCGCCCTCCGGCACGCTCCAGAAGATGCCGACGCTCGGCAAAGGCTTTGGGATTTGAGGATGACTGTGGCTCGGGCCGGCGGTGTCGCCCGTGGTCATGGCGCGCCCAGCCCATGGACGGACCAAGCTGAAGTCGGGGTGGCGTCGACGACGATTGCGGTGAGCATGGAACCCGGTTTCGGAGGCTCACGCCGAGCCGATGGAAGGGTTTCCCGCGAGGTGCGCGAAAATTTACGGCTGTAAGCTGATTTAAGCGCGGCGGACCGACGCACGACCCGCGAAGACCGGGGGTGAAAGGCTAAGACGCAGCGGTCGCAAAGGCCCCACATTGGCCAGGCAGTGTCTCAGCTGCGCCCGCAGGGCGATAAGGCCAGAACCTGAACAGCGACCGATGCCACCTTTGCCTCGTACCCGGCGTGCGTAGAGACAGAGGACGTCGTCGCCTGATGCCGGGACGTTTAGCCGAGGCGGCGCGCGCCGAACTTCAACAGGTCGCGTCGGTCGGCATCGAAGCCCGGCAGAGAGGGAGGTTGAATTCAGCAGGCGTGGCAGACGGTCGGCCGCAACCCGGGCGATCAGCAATGGCCGGGCGTGGGCGGGGCTAAAGAACCGTGGGTTCTCGACGGCCGACATACAGAGGCTGAGACGGCCACGGATCTCCACGAACAGTCACGGATGCCGGCAGATTTTCCGTATATTTTCCGTACGCGCGGACGATGCGTCAACAAGTTCGATGCTAAGTGGTTGATTTTGCTGGCGCGCCCTACGGGAATCGAACCCGTGTTTTCGCCGTGAAAGGGCGACGTCCTGGACCGCTAGACGAAGGGCGCTTTGGCTAGGCTGGGGTTCTATAGTCGGAGCGGGGGCGGCCGGCAACCGTCGAAGCGTCGCGGAATCGAGGTTTGACCGCGGGCCGGCTTGCGGCGATGGAGGAGGCATGCCTCAGCCCCCCCCACGCATGACCCTCGTCCTCGGCGGGGCGCGGTCCGGCAAGAGCGCCTACGCCGAGGGGCTGATCGAGGCCTGCCCCGGCCCCTGGCTCTACCTCGCCACCGCGCAGGCCTTCGATGACGAGATGGTCGCTCGCATCGCACAGCACCGCGCCCGGCGGAGCGAAGCGTGGCGCACCCGGGACGTGCCGCGCGCCCTGCCGGAGGCGATCACCGCGTCCGAAGGACCCGTCCTGGTCGATTGCCTGACGCTCTGGCTCACCAACCTGATCCTGGCGGAGTCCGACGTGGCGGCTGCCGCGGAGCAACTGCTCGCCGCCTGCGCGGGCGCCCCGGGGCCGCTGGTGCTGGTGGGCAACGAGGTCGGGCTCGGGATCGTGCCCGACAACGCCCTCGCCCGCCGCTTCCGCGACGCGGCCGGCCGCCTGCACCAGCAGCTCGCCGCCCAGGCCGACCGGGTCGTGCTCACCGTGGCCGGCCTGCCGCTGATCGTCAAACCCGGAGCCTCCGCGTGAGCGACGACAGGAGCGACGACATGAGCGACCGCATGAGCGACGACGCGACCCGCCACCGCGCGAAGATGGAGAAGCGCAAGGCCGTGCAGGACGCCGAGGTGGCGGCCAAGACCGTGGAAAAGGGCCTGCTCCTCGTCCATACCGGCCCCGGCAAGGGCAAGAGCACGGCGGCTCTGGGGCTGATGCTGCGGGCGCTCGGCCGCGGCTGGCGGGTCGGCATGGTGCAATTCATCAAGGGCGGCTGGGACACGGGCGAGCGCCACGCCATGGCGGCCTTCGGCGAGCGGGTCGTGTGGCACACCCTCGGCGAGGGCTTCACCTGGGAGACCCAGGACAAGGCCCGCGACATCGCCGCCTGCCGCCACGCCTGGGAGGTCGCCGAAGGCCTGATGGCCGATCCCACGATCCGCCTGCTCGTCCTCGATGAGCTGAACATCGCGCTGCGCTACGACTATCTCGACCTCGATGCCGTCGTCGCCGCCCTGCGGGCGCGCCGGCCGGACCTGCACGTGGTGGTCACCGGCCGCAACGCCAAGCCGGCCCTGGTCGAGGCCGCCGACCTCGTCACCGAGATGGGCAGCGTCAAGCACCACTTCGCCGCCGGCGTGAAGGCGCAGGAAGGGATCGAGTTCTGAGCCCGCCGCGCGCGAAGGCGCCCAAGAAGGCCCTGATGATCCAGGGCACCGGCTCCGATGTCGGCAAGTCGCTGCTCGTGGCGGGGCTGGCGCGCGCCTTCACGGAGCGGGGCCTGAGGGTCCGGCCGTTCAAGCCGCAGAACATGTCGAACAACGCCGCCGTCACCGCCGACGGCGGCGAGATCGGCCGGGCGCAGGCGCTCCAGGCCCGGGCCGCCCGGGTGGCGCCCTCCGTGCACATGAACCCGGTCCTGCTGAAGCCGCAGAGCGAGGTCGGCTCCCAGGTGGTGGTGCAGGGCCGGATGGTCGCCACCGTGAAGGCGCGCGATTACCAGGCCTGGAAACCCCGGCTGATGTCCGCCGTCCTGGAGAGCTTCTCACGCCTCGCGGAGGACGCCGACCTCGTCCTCGTCGAGGGCGCGGGCTCGGCCTCCGAGGTCAACCTGCGCGCGGGCGACATCGCCAATATGGGCTTCGCCCGGGCCACCGACACGCCGGTGGTGCTGGTGGGCGACATCGACCGGGGCGGCGTCATCGCAAGCCTCGTCGGCACGAAGGCCGTGATCGACCCGGAGGACGCCGCGATGATCGCCGGCTTCCTCGTCAACCGGTTTCGCGGGGATCCGAGCCTGTTCGCCGACGGGATGCGGCTGATCGCCGAGCACACCGGTTGGGCGGCGCTCGGCCTCGTGCCGCATTTTCCCGAGGCCGCGCGCCTGCCGGCCGAGGACGTGCTGGGGCTCGCCGGCTCGGAAGCGCGCGGGCCCGGAGCCGTCACGGTGGCGGTGCCGGTGCTGCCGCGCATCGCCAATTTCGACGACCTCGATCCGCTGCGGGCGGAGCCGGGCGTCCGCGTCACGCTGGTCCGGCCCGGGACACCGATCCCCGCCGAGGCCGCGCTCGTGCTGCTGCCGGGCTCCAAAACCACGATCGACGACCTGGAGGCTTTTCGCCAGGAGGGCTGGGACATCGACCTGCGCGCCCATGTCCGGCGGGGCGGGCGGGTGCTGGGACTCTGCGGCGGCTACCAGATGCTGGGCCGGAGCCTCGCCGACCCGCACGGGATCGAGGGGGCGCCCCGCACGGTGCCAGGCCTCGGTCTGCTCGAGGTCGACACCGTGATGACGCCGCAGAAGCGCCTCGCCGCCGTCACCGGCACGAGCCTGCCCGACGGCGTGCCGTTTGCCGGCTACGAGATGCATATCGGTGCGACCGAAGGGCCCGACGCGGCCCGGCCGCTGCTGCGCTTCGCCGACGGGCGCCTGGACGGGGCGGTCTCGGCGGACGGGCGCGTGGCCGGGACCTACGTCCACGGCCTGTTCGCGCAGGATGCGCAGCGGGCGGCCTGGCTCGCGCGCCTCGGGACGGCCTCGGAGGGTGCCGGCTACGAATCCGGGGTCGAGGCGGCGCTGGACGGACTCGCGCGACACATCGCGGCCCATGTCGAATGCGACCGCCTGCTGGCGCTTGCCCGGTAGGCGGGGCGTGAGCCAGGGATGACTCCGTGTCATGCAGGTCCCGCCACGAAGGACCGCACGCGCCCAGAGGAACGCCCCATGCCCCCCACGCCATTCCCCGCCGGGGAGGATCTCGCCGCGAGCACCGTCCGCACCGTGACCCTGCGGCTGATGCCGCTGCTCGGCCTGCTCTACCTGATCGCCTATATCGACCGGCAGAACGTCTCCTACGCCAAGCTGGAGATGGTGGGCAGCCTCGGCCTCTCCGAGACCGCCTACGGGCTCGGGGCCTCGCTGTTCTTCCTCGGCTACTTCCTGTTCGAGGTGCCGGCTAACGTCTTCCTGGAGCGGGTCGGCGCGCGGATCTGGTTCGCGCGGATCATGATCACCTGGGGGATCGTCACGGTGCTCCTCGGCTTCACCCAGGGCACGGCGATGTTCTACGTGCTGCGCTTCCTGCTCGGCGCCGCGGAGGCCGGCTTCTTTCCCGGCGTGCTGTTCGCCCTGACCCTGTGGTTCCCGCATGCGCACCGGGCGCGGATGATCGGCTGGTTCATGATCGCCAGCGCGGTCGCCAACGCGGTCGGCGCGGCGGTGGGCGGGGCGCTGCTCGGCCTGAACGGGCTCCTGGGCCTCCAGGGCTGGCAATGGGTGTTCCTGGCCACCGGCGCGCCGGCGATCCTCATGGCCGCGGTGGTGCTGGTCGTCCTGCCGGACGGCCCTGAGACCGCGCCCTGGCTGTCGCGGGCCCAGCGCGACTGGCTCGCCCGGACGCTCCGGGCGGAACGCGAGGACGGCGGCCATGTCGACCACGGCAATCCCTTCGCCGCGCTCCTCGACCGGCGGGTGCTGATGCTGGCGGGCGTCTACATCTCCCTGCCGCTGGCCGCCTACGGCCTCGGCTACTGGCTGCCCACCGTGGTGAAGGGCTTCGGGGTCTCGAACCTGACGAACGGCTTCCTCAACATCATCCCCTGGATGGTCACGGCCCTCGCCCTCTGGTGGGTCCCGCGCCACGCCGCCCGCACAGGCGCGCAGGGCAACGCCCTGACCTGGCACGTGGTCGGACCGGCGCTGGTCGGGGCGGCGGGCCTGGCGCTCTCCGTCGTCCTGCCGGGCAACGCCGTGAAGTTCGCCTGCTTGTGCGTGGCCGCCGCCGGGACCTTCGCGGCCCAGCCGGTCTTCTGGTCGATGCCCGGGACCTTCCTGCGCGGCGCCTCGGCGGCGGCCGGGATCGCGGCGATCAACTCGGTGGGCAATCTCGGCGGCTTCGTCGCCCAGAACGCCGTGCCGTTCATCCGCGACCAGACCCGGAGCGACCTCGTGCCGATGCTGTTCCTGGCGGCGTGCCTGGCGGTGGGGGCGGGGCTGATGTTCGTGGTGCTCTCCGCCCTGCGCCGGGACGCCGCCCGGCGGGCGGTACCGAATGCGGTGCGGCCGGCCTGAACGGGGACCGGCCTCGTGCGTTATCGTTCCTCAGGCCGACTCCGTCGGCAGGATGATGCACCCCGCGCCCCGCGGGACATCTTTGAGGAGGGTACCGCGATGAGCCAGGGATTTCCGCTCATGATTCTCGCGTTCGGAACGCTCGGCGGCATCTGGTTCCTGGCCGCCGCGGCCCGGAAGCAGGTCGCCGACGCCAAGGGCAGCCCGGAGCGCTCCAACCTGATCCACCAGCACGGCGGCGCGCCGCGGCCGAACATGCCGGGCACCGAGCACTGAGGCGCCTTCAGCCGGCGGCGATCCGCCGGCAATGCTCGAGGGCGGCGCCGATCAGGTTGTCGCTGGCCTCGGGCGTGCGGAACGCCGAATGCGCCGAGAGGGTGACGTTGGGCAGGCCGGCCAGCGGGTGATCCGCCGGCAGGGGCTCGATCGTGAACACGTCGAGTCCGGCCCGCGCCACGCGGCCGGCGCGCAGGGCCTCGATCAGGGCGGGCTCGTCGATCACCGCGCCCCGTGCGGTGTTGATCAGCATCGCGCCCGGCTTCATCGCGGCGATCCGCGCCGCCGACAGGAAGCCGCGGGTCTCGTCGGTGAGGAGCAGGTGGAGCGAGACCACGTCGCTCGCGCCGAGCAATTGCTCCAGGGATACGAAGGCGACACCGGGATGCGTCTTCGGGGTCCGGTTCCAGGCGAGCACGCGCATGCCGATGCCCTGGCAAAGCCGCGCCATCTCGGCCGCGATCCCGCCGAACCCAACGAGGCCGACCGTCTTGCCGGTGAGCTGGATCGCCTCGGTGCGCAGCCAAGTCCCGGCGCGCATCGCCCGGTCCATCTCGGGCAGCCCCCGGGCGGCCGCCCACATCAGCGCGAAGGCGCATTCGGCGACCGCCGTGTCGCCGTAGCCCTTGATGGTGTGGACGGTGACGCCGAGGGCGTCCCGGAGCGCCTCCGGATCCATGTAGCTGCGGGCGCCGGTGCCGAGGAACACCACGTGCCTCAGGCCCGCGCAGGCCCGGGCCACGTCGCCGGGCAGGGCGGTGTGGTCGATCACCGCGATCTCGGCCCCGGCCAGGATGCCGGGCAGGTCCTCCGGGGCGATGCCCGGGTTCTCGTGGATCGCGACGGGTGGATCGTCCGGCCGCAGCAGCCGCCGGGCCACCGCCGCCAGGGTCTCGCTGGCATCCACGAACACCGCGCGCATCGGCGCCTCCGCGTCTGGTCTTGCCCGCCAGGATGCGTCCGGAGGGCGGGCCGTGCCAAGGCCTGGATCGAGGGAAGGCTGGATCGAGAGAAGGCCTGGATCGAGAGAAGGCCTGGATCGAGGGGCGGTCTGGCTCAGCCCATCAGAGCGAGGCAGAAGCCGAGAAGCCCCAGCACGAGCCCGCCCTGGAGCCAGCAGGCCGTCCGGTAGAGCGCCAGCGCCTGGGCGATGTCGTCGGGCGTCGCCTCGGTGCGGCCGCCGCCCATATGGGCGTCCGGGACCAGGGCGCCGTCGTAGACCCGCGGCCCGGCGAGCCGCAGGCCCAGCGCCCCCGCCATGGCGGCTTCCGGCCAGCCGGCATTGGGCGAGCGGTGCCGGCGCGCGTCGCGCATCATCGCGCGGAGCGCCCCGCCGGCGTCGGCGCCGCGCAGGATCGCCGCTCCGGCGATCAGCAGACCGGCGAGCCGCGCAGCCGGCAGGTTCACGCCGTCGTCGAGCCGCGCCGCCGCCCAGCCGAAGGCCTCGTAGCGCGGGCTGCGGTGGCCGATCATGCTGTCGGCGGTGTTGATCGCCTTGTAGAGGGCGCCCCCCGGCAGGCCCAGGCAGCCGATCCAGAAGGCCGGCGCCACGATCCCGTCGGAGAAATTTTCCGCGAGACTCTCGATCGCGGCCCGGCAGACCGCGGGCCCGTCGAGGCGCTCGGGGTCGCGCCCGACGATCATCGATACCGCCCGGCGCCCGGATTCCAGGCCGCCGGTGCGCAGGCCGGTCTCAACGGCGGCGACGTGCTGGTGCAGGCTGCGCTGCGCCGGCAGGCTCGCGCAGAGCAGGCCGAGGAGGAGCAGGGCGGGGAGGGCGCCCGTCAAGCCGGCGAGCCCGGTCAGCGCCCAGGCCACCGTACCCACCACGGCGAGGAGGAGCGCCAGCGCGCCGCAGCCCGCGATCCGCCGCCGGCGCTCCGAGCCGCGGTTGAGGCCGCGCTCCAGGGCGGCGATCAGCCGGCCGATCCAGGTGACAGGGTGACCGACCGCCCTGTAGAGCGCGTCCGGATAGCCGGCCGCCGCCTCGATCCCGAGGGCGACGGCGAGGACGGCGAGCGTGTCAGCGAACGTACCGGGCAGATGGACCATTCGGTGTGGAGCGTTCCCGCGCGTGAGGTCGCCCCGATCGCGCATGGCGGCGATCTCGGCGCACTCCGACAAGCCTTTCCCGACGCGCCGGAGCCCTGGCTCGACCTCTCGACGGGGATCAACCCGGTCCCCTATCGCGTGCCGCCGGTGGAGGCCAGCGCCTGGACCCGCCTGCCCGAGGCCGGCGAGGTTCGCGCGCTCCGGGAGGCCGCCGCCGCGGCCTACGGCGCGCCGGATTCCGACCACGTCGTGCCCGCGCCCGGCACCCAGATCCTGATCGAGACCCTGCCCCGGCTCCTGGCGCCGACCCGGGTGGCGGTCCTCGGGCCGACCTATGCCGAGCACGCCGCCGCCTGGGCGCGGGCCGGGCACGCTGTGACGGAGACCTCGGACATCGACGCCCTCGGCGAGGCCCGGGTGGCGGTGATCGTCGATCCCAACAACCCGGACGGGCGGACCCATCCCCTGGCCGAGCGCCGGGCCCTCGCGGCGGCGCTCGCCGCCCGGGGCGGCCTGCTGGTCGCCGACGAGGCCTTCGCGGACCTGGAGCCGGTGGAGAGCCTGTGCCCGCACGCGGAGCCGGGCACCGTGGTTCTGCGCTCCTTCGGCAAGGCCTACGGGCTCGCGGGCCTGCGCCTGGGCTTCGCGGTCGCCGAGCCCGAAACGGCGGCCCGGATCGCCGCGGCGCTGGGTCCCTGGGCGGTGTCGGGCCCGGCCCTGACGATCGGGCGCGCGGCCCTGTCGGATGCGGGCTGGCGCGCGGAATCCGCGCGGGCGCGGGCCGCCGATGCGGCGCGCCTCGACCGGATGATCGCCCGGGCCGGGGGCCGGATCGTCGGCGGCACGTGCCTGTTCCGGACCGCCGATTTCCCCGACGGGCCGGACCTCTACCGGCGGCTCGCGGCGGCCGGGATCGCGGTGCGGCGCTTCGCCGGGCGCCCGGAGCGCCTGCGCTTCGGCCTGCCGTCCGACAAGGCGGCCTGGTGCCGGCTGTCGCGGGTGCTCAGGTAGAGCGGCCGCCGGGCGGGTGTCGGTGCGGGTGCGGGTCGCGGGCCGCCACGATCACGGCCAGCGCCGAGAAGGCGAGCCCGACCGCGCAGACGCCCCGCCAGCCGACCAGCAGGAAGGCCTGCGAGCCGGCATAGGCGCCGAGCGCCCCGAACACGAACAGGGTCGTGAACAGCACGGTGTTGATGCGGCCCCGCGCCCCCGGGACCAGCGCGTAGGCGCGGGTCTGGTTGGCGATCAGCGCCCCGTTCATGCCGATGTCGATGAGCAGCACGCCGAGCGCCACCGCCAGCAGCGACCACGTGCCCCCCGCCCAGAGCACCACGAAGGAGAGGGCGACCAGCAGGCTGCCGCCGAGGACCACGGGCTTCGCCCCCCGCCGGTCGGTGAAGCGGCCCGAGATCGGCGCCACGAAGGCCCCGCAGACCCCGATCACCCCGAACAGCCCGGCCCCGGCGGCGGTGAGACCGAAGGGCGGCCCCTCGACCAGCAGGGCCAGGGTCGCCCAGAAGGCGTTGAAGCCGGCAAACAGCAGCGCCTGCGACAGGCTGGCCGTGCGCAGGACCGGCTGCGTGCGGGCCAGATGCAGGATCGACAGCATCAGGGCGCGGTAGCGCAGCGGGTGCGTCTGCGCCGTGTGGGGGAGGGTGACCCGCGCGATGCCCGCCATGGCGAGCGCCACCACGGACGCGACCAGGAAGACCGGCCGCCAGCCGAGATGCGCCCCCAGGAAGCCGCTCGCCGTGCGGGCGAGCAGGATGCCGGTGAGGAGCCCGGTCATGACTTGGCCGACGATCCGCCCGCGGCTCGCGTCCGGGGCGAGTTCGGCCGCGAACGGGACCGCCTGCTGGGCCGCGCAGGACAGCACGCCGACCACCAGATGGGCGAGCGCGAGGGAGGCGAGGTTCGGGGCGAGGCCCACGGCCAGCAGGGCCAGGGCGAGGCCGAGGCACTGCCCGACGATCAGGGCGCGGCGCGGCAGAGCGTCGCCGAGCGGCACCAGCCCGACGATGCCGAGCCCGTAGCCGACCAGGGCCGTGGTCGGCACCCACAGGGCGGCGCGGTCGCCGAACTCGGCCACGATCAGGCCGAGCAGCGGCTGGTTGTAGTAGATGTTGGCCACGGCCCCGCCGGCGATCAGCGTGAGGCCGAGCCGGGCCTTCGCGTCGAGGCTCGTGCTCACGGCTGGATCGGGGGCAGGCCAGCGCGCCGCCGTGGGAGGGCCATGGTCGGGTCCATATGCGGGAGGGAACGGCAGGGCCCCGAGCGATACGGGCAGAGCGCGCCGCCCGGCAAGCTGCGGCGATGCATCCCTGCCGCCCCGGGCTGCGCCCCTTCACCGGCGTCGCCGCAGCACCATATGCCGTCGATGCGGTCCGCACCGGCCCCCATGCGGGCGGTGCCGAGACGTGCCGCAGGGCACGGACCCCGGGCGTCGGGGCGAGCGAGGTTCCGCCGGAGATACGGACGACGCGGCGGTTTCGTTCCGTGCGGACGCATCCGCCACCGTCGCAACAGGGAGTACGGAATGCCGAACTACCGCGTCGATTTCGCCAAGGAAATCCTCGGTGTGCCCTTCACGATCGGGTCCGTCGAGATCACCCGGGCCCGGGACCCCGAGCGCGCCCGTCGCGCGGCCGAGCTCCGTTTCGCCCGCCAGCACGGAATCGGCGATTGGCGGGAGCGGGCCGACCTCGCCACCGTGGCCGAGCGGCTCTGATCCGCACACGGCGCCGTCACACGCCCTTCGTGCCGGTCCCTTAGGCGAAGACCTGCGATCCGCGACCGGTCAAGCTCTGGTCGCGGCGGCCGCGCCGCCGTAGAGTGGCGGCGGAACCGGATCCGGCCTCCGCCCGCGGGCCGGTGGCTCCCGGAATCCGATCCAGCACGCTCCCGATCGACGAGCCGGCGTCGGGGAGCCGAAGGCGCTTCAGGTCCGGGCCGGCGGGGTCAGTGCAAGGGTCATGGCGGCGATCTCCTTCTTCGGCGACCTGCTTCAGACCATCAGCGAGCGCGGCCGCGACCTGATCGGCATCGGGCGCGGCGACATGGCCTCCCGGGCCAGCGCCAACGACCTCGTCAAGCTCTGCGAGGACCTGATCTCCCGGCGCGGCGAGGCCTCCGGGGTGGCGCTGGCCCGCCTGATCCTCGACCGCTACGCCAGCTTCGGCCAGGTCGAGCGCCACGTCTTCCTGCGGGCCATCGCCCTGGACTTCGACGCGGACCACGCGGCGGTCGACGCCGCGATCGCCGCCTACCGCGCCACCCCCTCCCGCGCCCGCCTCGGCACCCTGCACGAGGCCGCCGAGCCGCGCAGCCAGGAATTGATCCGCCGCCTCAACCTCGCCCGCGGCGGCACGCTCAGCCTCGTGCGGATGCGCGAGGACCTGTTCGACCTGCGCCGGTCGCTCCGGTCCGGCGAGACGGCAGATCCCGCCCTGCTCGACGCCGTCGACAGCCTGGACTGCGACTTCGAGCACCTGTTCGCCTCGTGGTTCAACCGGGGCTTCCTGGTGCTGCGCCACATCGACTGGACGACGCCGGCACACATCCTGGAGAAGATCATCCGCTACGAGGCGGTGCACGCCATCGCGGACTGGGACGACCTGCGCGCCCGGATCGAGCCGCCGGACCGGCGCTGCTTCGCGTTCTTCCACCCGGCTCTGGCCGACGAGCCGCTGATCTTCGTGGAGGTCGCGCTGACCGACCAGATCGCGCCGGCCATCGCTCCGATCCTGTCGCAGGCGCGCAAGCCCCTGCAGCCGCAGGCGGCCAACACGGCGGTGTTCTACTCGATTTCGAACTGCCAGAAGGGGCTCGCCGGCGTCACTTTCGGCAATTTCCTGATCAAGCAGGTGGTCGAGGATCTCACCCGCGAGATCCCCACGCTCAAGACCTTCGTGACGCTGTCGCCGGTGCCGGGCTTCTCCGCGTGGCTGGCGCGGGAGCGCCGGGCCGACAGCCCGCAGGGGCTCCTGCCCGAGGACATCGAGACCCTGCGGGCGCTGGACGATCCGGACTGGGCGGCCGACAAGACCCGGGCCGAGGCCGTGCGGAAGGCGCTGATCCCGGCCGCCGCGGCCTATTTCCTGCGCGCCAAGAACGAGCGCGGGCGCCCCCTCGACCCCGTGGCCCGGTTCCATCTGGGCAACGGCGCGCGCCTCGACCGCATCAACTTCCTGGGCGACACCTCGAAGAAAGGGCTGGGACAGTCGCATGGTCTGATGGTCAACTACCTCTACGACCTCGCGGCCATCGAGCGGAACCACGAGACCTACGCCAATCTCGGCACCGTCGTGGCCGCACCGGCCGTGACCCGGGAGTTGCGTGCCAAGCTGCCGCCGCCGCGGGCCGTGGTGCTCGCCGAGGCGTAGAAGCGGCGCCGGCCGGAATCGCGCCGTCGAGCCTTCACCGTCGAGCCTTCACCGTCGAGACTTCGCCAGCCCGACTTCGCCGTCAGCCCTCCGCCGTCAGGCGGGCGGCGAAGGCCAGGGTGATGCGCCGGGCCAGGGCCTCGGCGGCCTCGCCCTCCAGGGGAACCCGACGGTCGAGGATCAGGGCCGCCAGCCCGTGCACCAGCGACCAGGCGGCGAGCGTCAGGTCCTCGGCCGGCATTCCCGAGCCGGCCAGCGCGGCCGCCCGCCGCTCCAGGATCCGGTAGGCCTCGGATCCGACCGGGTCCCGGCACGGCCTCGTGAACATGAGCCGGAACAGAGCCGGGTGCCGGCAGGCGAAGGTCACGTAGGCCGCCCCCTGCGCGGCCAGCGCCTGCGCGCCCTGCGCGCCGGCATCGGCCGCCCCCAGCACGGCCGCGAGGTCGGCGAAGCCCCGGGCGGCGACCGCCTCCAGCAGTTCCTCCTTGTCCGCGAAGTGGCGATAGGGGGCCATCGCCGAGACGCCGCAGGCGCGGGCGGCCGCGCGCAGCGACAAGGCCGCCGCGCCGCCGGTTTCCAGCAGGTCCAGGGCCGTCGAGACCAGGGCCGCCCGGAGGTCGCCGTGATGGTAGGCCCCGTCCCGATCGGATGTTGACACTGTAAGCATCCGGATTCATGTTTACGGTGCATACAAACCTGGGAGACCGCGTCATGCAAGGTGCCCCCGTCCGCCGGTCCGTGGATCTCTCCGCCTATCCCGATCTCGTGGTGATCTATCTCGGCTTCCGGGTCTCCCGCTGGCGCGGCCTGCGCGCGCTGGTCGGCCTCGGGCGCGGCATTGCGGCCTCGGTTCGGTCGCGGCCGGACGGTCTCCTGGCCCACGAGACCCTGGTCTTTGGGCTGACCCATGTCGGCATGCGCCAGTACTGGCGCGACCTGGAAAGCCTGGAGCGCTTCACCCGCTCGGAGCCGCACCGCACGTGGTGGCAGGATTTTTCCCGGGATTCCAAGGGCTCCGGCTTCTGGCACGAAGCCTATGGCCGGGGCGGCATGGAGGCGATCTATGTCGGCATGGCGGCGCCGACCGGTCTCGGCCTGTTCGCCCCCGAACGGGTACCGGAGGGGGCCTTCCTGTCGTCGCGGCAGCGGCTCACCGCCTGAAAGGGCTCGCCGGATGGCCCCTCGGGCGGCTATGGGTGCGTGAGACCTAGGCCCGCGACAGCTTAAGCCTCACGATGACGAACCACCTCTTCTCCCTGATCCGGGACGGCGTGCCCGATCCCGCCAAGACCGCGATCGAGACGCCCGAGGGGCGCCGCTACACCTACGCGGACCTGATCGCCCGGTCCGGCGCCTACGCGGCGGCCCTGCGGGCAGCGGGCGTGCAGCCCGGCGACCGGGTGGCCGTGCAGGTGGAGAAGAGCCCCGAGGTCATCCTCCTGTATCTCGGCGTGGTCCGGGCCGGGGCCGTGTTCCTGCCGCTCAACACCGCCTACACGCCGGCCGAGATCGGCTACTTCCTGGGCGACGCCGAGCCCGCATTGTTCGTCTGCGACCCGGGCCGGCGCGACGCGCTGACCGAGGCCGCCGCGGGCGTCCGCACGATCTGGACCCTCGACGGGGCGGGCGGCGGCAGCGCGGCCGACGCGGCGGATCGGCAGGGTAGCGGCGGCGGCGCCTTCGCGGACGTGGTCCGGGGCCCGGAGGATCTGGCGGCGATCCTCTACACCTCGGGCACGACCGGGCGCTCGAAGGGCGCCATGCTGACGCACGACAACCTCGCGTCGAATGCCCGGACCCTCGTCGCGTATTGGCGCTTCACCGCCGACGACGTGCTGATCCACGCCCTGCCGGTGTTCCACACCCACGGCCTGTTCGTGGCGATCAACACGGTGCTGGCCAGCGGCGGCTCCATGCTGTTCCTGCCCCGCCTCGACCCCAAGCTGATCCTGAGCCTGATGCCCCGGGCCAGCGTGCTGATGGGCGTGCCGACCTTCTACACGCGGCTCCTCAAGGAGCCCGGCCTCACCCCGGAGGCGGCCAAGGGCATGCGCCTGTTCGTGTCGGGCTCCGCGCCGCTGCTCGCCGAGACGCACCGGGAATGGCAGGCCCGCACCGGCCACGCCATCCTCGAGCGCTACGGCATGACCGAGACCAACATGAGCACCTCGAACCCCTACGCGGGCGACCGGGTCGCCGGCACGGTGGGCTTCCCCCTGCCGGGGGTGTCGCTGCGGGTGGTCCCGCCCGAGGGCGGGCCGGCCCTGGGCCCGGACACGGTGGGCATGATCGAGGTGAAGGGCCCGAACGTGTTCCAGGGGTACTGGCGCATGCCCGAGAAGACCGCCGCCGAGTTTCGGGCCGACGGATTCTTCATCACGGGCGATCTCGGCAAGGTCGACGCGCGGGGCTACGTCCACATCGTCGGGCGCGGCAAGGACCTGATCATCTCGGGGGGCTTCAACGTCTACCCGAAGGAGGTCGAGACCGAGATCGACGCGCTGCCGGGGGTGATCGAATCCGCCGTAATCGGCCTGGGCCATCCGGATTTCGGCGAGGCCGTCACTGCCGTGGTGGTGGGCGGCGCGGGCTGCCCGGACGAGGCCGGCGTCCAGGCCGCCCTGGAAGGCCGGCTCGCCCGGTTCAAGTGCCCCAAGCGCGTGCTCTTCGTGGACGAACTGCCGCGCAACACCATGGGCAAGGTGCAGAAGAACCTCCTGCGGGAGGCGCATGCGGCGCTCTACCGGGACTGACCGGCCCGGTCCGCCGCAGGGTGCGCGAGCGCGCGGCGCAAGCCTGCGCCGCGCGACCCCGGATCGCGCGCACCGGCGTGACCGCGATGCGGACGTCCGGCGCCGAGCTCGGCCCTCAAATCAGAGGTTGTGCGCCGTCCGCTCGTCCTCCGGCGGCTTGTGGCCGTCCGGATCCGCCACCTTGCGGGCGGCGGCGTTGAGGTTGTCCGGATCGAGGGCGGTCTGGACGAACTCGCGACCGATGTTGGTCACTTCGCGGGCGTAGCGCAGGCCCTGGTCGCGGACCTCGTCGGCCCAGGGGCCGATGTTCTGGTCCTCCTGGCGGGTGCGCGGCAGCAGCGCGCCGAGCAGCAGTCCGGCCGCGACGCCGACAACGCCGACGAGGAGCGGGTTGTCATCCACGAAGCGCTCGACCGCGGTGCGGCCGCGGTTGAGGCCCTCGAGCCCCTGGCTCGTCAAGTCGTCCAGCGCCCGCATGTTGCGGCGGTGGAGGGCACTCCCGCGCTCCCGCGCGTCGTCGTAGACCGCGGAGGCGCGGTCCCGCGCCTGATCGGCCGCGCCGCCGAGACGGTCGCTGATGTCGTCGGCGAGATCCGACACGCTCCGGCGCGCCTGTCCGGCGAGGTCTGCGGCCCGGTCGCCCGCCGCCCGGACACCGTCCCTCGCGGCATCCCCCGTCCCGCCGCCCGACGAGCCGCCGGACGACAGCGGTGCGGTTCCCTGCGGAAGCGGGTCGTGCAGGCCGCGCGGGTCGGGACGGAGGGTGAAATCACCGGCCGCCGCGCCGGGCGCACCCGGATCGCCGAGGCCGGCCGCGTCCGGCCGCAGGCTCCTGTCGCTGGAACCGTGCGGCATCCCCGCCTCGGCGGCGAGCTGTTCGGGGATGCTGGAGGAGGGGGTGGTGCCCGGCTTGTCGGTCATGACGCTATCCTCGGATGTCGGTCGTCGGCGGCGCGCGGTCCGCGCGGGCGGCGCCGGTCTTCCCGGCCTGTGGGCCGGACTCAGGTCGTCGGTCTCAGATCCCGCGTGTCAGATCTCGGTCGTGTCGAGCGGATCCCGGGCCGGGCGCACGGTCGGGAGGTCGGGGTCGTATCCGCGGGCCGCGCCGGTGTTCAGGGTCGGCACGCGCTCGGCCGAGACCTGGGTGCGCCGGCGCTGGGCATCGCGCGCCATCCGGTTGAACAGCAGACCGACGCCGGCCGCGATCAGCAGCACCGGAACGGGGTTGCGGCGCACCGCGTCGAGGGCGCTGTCATAGGTGGTGTTCAGCGCCGGCACGCGCCGGGCATTGCCCAGCATCTCGTCCACGAGATTCGGCACGGAGAGCCGGCCCTGGATGCGGTCGATCGTATCGTCGAGCCGAGCGCGACTCTCCTCGATCTCCTTCTCGAGGTCGTTCATCGTACTCATCCGGACACGCGCTCCGAGAGGGCCTGGGCATCCTGACGGACCTGACGCGTGGTGCGCGTCGGGGCCAGGGTCGAGAGGGAGAGGACGCTGCGGGCCCACAGCGCCATCCCGAGGGCGAGAACCAGCAGCACGCCGCCCACGATCAGGGCCGAGAGCCACTCGGAGCCCACGATGGTGGCGAGCCACTTCACCAAGGCGCCGATCAGGACCAGCAGGGCGACCACGGCGAACACCGCCGAGCCGACCATGCAGGCGAGGCCGACGATGAGCTGGCGGACGTTGCCCGCCATCTCGGCGCGGAACAGCGCGATCTCCTTGCGGGCGAGTTCGTTGGTCTCCCGCAGGGCATCGCCGATCAGGCTCTGGATGCTGGAAGCACCGGGGGAGGCGCCGGCAGAGGTGCCCGCCTGCCGCGGATCAGGACCCTGGGCCATGGCGTCAGGCCCGGAAGCTGTCGCGGGCGTCGCCGTCCGCCGCTTCGGGCGGCAGGCTCGACGACTTGATGAAGCGGGCGGCGATCAGACCGGCCACGAAGGTGCCCACCGCCACCGCCACCGGTGCCCGCCGGGCGAAGGATTCGGCCTCGCTGTAGAACTCGCCGAGGCTGCGCCGCTCGATCGAGGAGCCGAGCTGCTCCAGCCCGTCGGCGGCGCTGTCGAAGAAGGCGCGCACGTTCGGCTTGTCGCCGAGGTCGCGGCCGGAACTGCGGATCGTCTGGGCCAGATCGTGGACCGACTGCGCGGCGTCGCTCTTGCGCTGCTCGACATAGGTCTGCGCCTGCAGCCGCGCCGCGTCGAGGAGCCCGCGCCCGCGCTCCGCTGCCACGTCGGCCAGCCCCTCGACGTCGCCCTGCAGGCCGCGCCACTGAGCGCGCTCGTCCGCAGCCCCGTGCGGCGTCTCGTGGAGCGGATCCGCGAGCGGGTCCTTGTGCGCGTCCTGCGGGAACTCGTTGCCGGCCATCTCGAAAGCACTCCTCGCGGCGCGGGGACGAAGCCGCTCGCGGCGACCGCGGCCCCCGCGATGGCTGAGTAACCGATTGGGCTGCCACCGGTTCCGGCACCGTCTGCGCCCTCGAAGACCGCGCGGCACGCCGCTCAGTCCACGTTCAGGCACGGTCCGGCAGAACTGCCAGGCTTGCGCGCCGCGCGCGCCCCGGATTTCCGTTCGGACCGATCGGAGGCCGCGGGCGCGCGGCGCCGGAACGGAGCCGAAGCGCCTGTCCCGGAACCGCAGGACCGCGACTTGACCCGCGCCCGGCTTCACGCTTGGGTTGCCCCGAGACACAACAAAGGATCGCGCAGGGTCCCCGCGCGTTCTGACATATAAGTGAAGTCCCGATGCAGGCGCGGCGAGATCCTCGACCAGACCCGCGCCCCTGATCCGGAGCCGACCCGAGTGGCACGCCTTGTGATCGTATCGAACCGCGTCGCCGTCCCGGAAGAGGGCGGCAAGGCGGTGGCGGCGGGCGGCCTGGCCGTCGCGGTCAAGGAAGCCTTCACGGCTTACGAGGGGCTGTGGTTCGGCTGGAGCGGCACCATCACGGAGGAGCCCTCGGAGGAGCCGACGCTGATCGACCGGGACCGGGTCCAGTATGCGGTCGTCGACCTCTCGCCGCAGGACCATCTGGAGTATTATGCCGGCTTCGCCAACCGGGCGCTGTGGCCGATCATGCACTACCGGCTCGGTCTCGGCGCCTTCTCGCGCTCGGATTACGCCGGCTACAGCCGCGTCAATCGGACCTTCGCGCGGGCGCTCGCCAAGCTGGTGGAGCCCGACGACATCATCTGGGTCCACGACTACCACCTGCTGCCGCTGGCCGCGGAGCTGCGCGGCCTCGGGCTCGACAACCCGATCGGCTATTTCCACCACATCCCGTGGCCGGCCGCCGACGTGTTCAACTCGCTGCCGGCGAGCGGCGAGCTGCTGCGCGCCATCGTCGACTACGACCTGATCGGCCTGCAGACCGAGGCCGACGTCCAGAACCTGCAGCGCAACCTCGTCGACACCCAGCGGGCGATCCCCCTCGGCGGCGGCTCGCTGATGGTCGACGGCCGCCGCACCCGGATCCGCGCGTTCCCGATCGGCATCGACGTCGCAGGTTTCAAGGAGGCCGCCGAGAGGGCCAACGCCAACAAGGTCGTGCGCGAGACCATCGCGGGCCTGCGCACCCGCAAGCTGCTGATCGGCGTCGACCGGCTCGATTATTCCAAGGGCGTGCCCGAGCGGATGGAGGCGGTGGAGAGCTTCTTCGCCTCCAATCCCGACCAGCGCGGCAACGTCACCTACATCCAGATCACGCCCAAATCCCGCAGCGAGGTGCCGGAATACGAGCAGCTCGCCCGCGACGTGAACGAGAAGGTCGGCGAGATCAACGGCTCGCTGGGCGACCCGGCCTGGACGCCGATCCAGTACATCACCAAGGCCTATCCCCGCCCCGTCCTCGCCGGCCTCTACCGGGCGGCCCGTGTCGGCCTCGTCACGCCCATGCGCGACGGCATGAACCTCGTCGCCAAGGAATACGTGGTCGCCCAGTCCGAGGACGATCCGGGGGTGCTGGTCCTGTCGAAATTCGCCGGCGCCGCCCGGCAGCTGCCCGAGGCGCTGCTGATCAACCCCTACGACCGGTTCGAGGTCGCCGAGGCGATCCGCGCCGCGCTCTACATGCCGAAGGCGGAGCGGCTGGCGCGCTGGAAGCCGATGGTCGAGCGCATGACCCGCGAGGATGTCGACTGGTGGGCCCGCAACTTCCTGGCGGAACTCGAGAATTTCCGCACGGTCGAGCGCGAGCCCCCCGCCGCCGCCGCGGCCGCCGAATAGCCGGCGCCGCCCGCTGCTTCCGCCCGCCGCCACCCGCGTGACCGGACGCCCCGCATGATCGCCGTCGATGACGGGGTGCCGGCGCCCCTCGGCGCCCATTTCGACGGGCGCGGCGTCAACTTCGCCCTGTTCTCCGAGCACGCCACTGCGGTCGACATCTGCCTGTTCGAGCCGGGGGAGCGGCACGAGACCCGCACGGTCCGGCTGCCCTGCCGGACCGACGACGTCTGGCACGGGTACCTGCGCGGGGTGCTGCCGGGCCAGCTCTACGGCTACCGGGTGCACGGCCCCTGGGATCCGGCCTCCGGCCACCGGTTCAACGCCTCGAAGCTCGTCCTCGACCCCTACGCCCGGGAGATCCGCGGCAGGATCCGCTGGCACGACGCGCTCTACGGGCACCGCCGGGGCCGGGAGGACCGGATCGACCGGCGCGACAGCGCCGTCTACATGCCGAAAGGCGTGGTCACCGCCCCCGAGGTGCCCGACCTCGCCCTCAATCCGGTGCGCCGGCCGCTCGCCGAGACGGTGGTGTACGAGGCGCACGTCAAGGCGCTGACCCGCACGCATCCCGACATCCCCGAGGCGGAGCGCGGCACCTACGCGGCGCTCGCCCACCCGGCGATCATCGAGCACCTCGTCAAGCTCGGCGTCACCGCCCTGGAACTCCTGCCGATCCAGGCCTTCGCGGACGACCGCTTCCTGGTGGAGAAGGGGCTCGTCAATTTCTGGGGATATCAGCCCGTCGGCTATTTCGCGCCGGATCCACGCTACCTGGGGGAGGGCGGCCTCGGCGGCCTCAAGGCGGCGATCCGGGAGCTGAACGCCGCCGGGATCGAGACCTGGCTCGACGTGGTCTACAACCACACTGCCGAGGGCGACCATACCGGTCCGACCCTGTCGTTCCGCGGCATCGACAATGCCAGCTACTACAAGCTGGACCCCGCCGATCCGCGCCGCAACCTCGACTGCACCGGCTGCGGCAACACCTTCGACGCGAGCCACCCGCGGGTGATGCAGCTCGTCCTCGATTCCCTGCGCCACTGGGTCACCGCCTACGGCATCGCGGGCTTCCGCTTCGATCTCGCCTCGAGCCTCGGGCGGGCGCCGATCGCCTTCACGCCGCAGGCGGCCTTCTTCCAGGCGGTGGCGCAGGATCCGGTCCTCGCCCGGATCAAGATGGTGGCCGAGCCCTGGGACATCGGGGAGGGCGGCTACCAGCTCGGCGGCTACCCGCGGGGCTGGAGCGAGTGGAACGACAAGTTCCGCGACGCCACGCGCGGGTTCTGGAAAGGCGATGCCGGCACCCTCGCCAAGGTCACCCAGGGCCTGACCGGCTCGCGGGAGGTCTTCGCCCCGTCGGGGCGCTCGCCGCTGGCCAGCGTCAACTTCATCGCCAGCCACGACGGCTACACGCTGGCCGACACGGTGTCGTACGAGGCGAAGCACAACGCGGCCAACGGCGAGGACAACCGCGACGGGCATAACCACAACGTCAGCCGCAACTACGGGGTCGAGGGCGACACCGACGATCCGGCGATCCTGGCGCTCCGCGCCCGCCAGACGCGCAACATGCTGGCCACCGTGATGCTGGCCCAGGGCGTCCCGATGCTGCTGATGGGCGACGAGCGCTCCCGCAGCCAGGGCGGCAACAACAACGCCTACGCCCAGGACAACCCGACGAGCTGGATGGACTGGGACACCGATCCGGATCCGCGTCTCACGGACTTCGTCGCCAACCTGCTGGCCCTGCGCCGGGCCCAACCGGCCCTGCGGCGGCGGCGCTTCTTCACCGGCGCGCTGATCGATCCGGACGAACCCCTGCGCGACGTGCACTGGCTCGCGCCGGAAGGCACCGAGATGGAGGGGCGCCACTGGTCCGACGACGGGCTCCAGGTGTTCGGGATGCAGATCGGCAACGACGGCGATCCGGGCGACCGGCTGCTGATGCTGTTCAACGCCGGAGAGGGGGCCTGCACGTTCCGCCTCGCCCCGGTGATCGGCGGGCCGTGGATGCCGGTCTTCGGCACGGGGGCGCCCGACGGCGCGCTCCCGCCGGATGGGGCCTCGGCCTGCGCGGCCGGCGCCGCCGTGCCGCTGCCCGGCCGGACGGTGCTGGTGCTCACGGCCCCCGGGACCGAGCACGGGAGCCGGGGCGGGTAGGGGCCCGGGCCGGGAGGACCGTCGTCGGAGCGCGCGCAGGTCCGGCGCGGGCATCGGCCGCGCCTTCGGGGCACGATCCCTCCCCATCCCGGGATGCCCGCCTCAGCGGGACCCGATGGCATCCCACAGGCACCGCCCGCGGCCGGAGGGCTCCGTCAAAACCTCCTCCGAGGTCTCCTTCGAGGTCTCCTTCGGGGTCGCGGCCGCGCTTCGGCCCGTCGGGTGGGCCGTCGAGGGCGCGCGTGCACGCGACGCGGGTTCCCGGCGGATGGCCGGACCGGGGGCTCTCGCGTCCCCGGCGAGGGAGATCGCGCGCGCAGATCCCGTCGCCCCCGCCGCGTCCCCATTGCCACACGCCCATCCCGCCATAGCTGCGCTGCGGGAACCGGAACGAGCCCGGGGCCTTCTCCCACCACTGGTAGATCCTGCCGCGCTTGCGCCCCGGTGCGCGCGGCCAATGACGAGGACGGTGGCCCGATGCGGCGCGCCCACAGCATGGAATTCGGGGCCGAGATGGTCGAGGGCGGCGTCCGCTTCGCCCTCTGGGCGCCCACCGCCAAGAGCGTCGACCTCGTCGTCGACGGCATCGACCATCCCCTGCCCGAATCCGGCGGCGGCTGGCGTCGCACCGCCCTGCCCGGGGTGAAGCCCGGCGCCCGCTACGGCTTCCGCATCGACGGCGACCTCGTCGCCCCCGACCCCGCCTCGCGCTTCCAGCCGGAGGACGTCTCGGGCCTCAGCGAGGTCATCGACCCGCGCGCCTTCGAATGGTCCGACGAGACCTGGGCCGGGCGGCCGTTCGAGGAGGCGGTGATCTACGAGTGCCATGTCGGCACCGCGACGCCGGAGGGCACCTATGCCGGCCTGCAGGCGCGGCTGCCCGACCTCAAGGCGCTCGGCGTCACCGCCATCGAGCTGCTGCCGCTCGCCGACTTCAAGGGCTCGCGCAACTGGGGCTACGACGGCGTGCAGCCCTACGCCCCCGACGGCGCCTACGGCCGCCCGGACGATCTCAAGCGCCTGGTCGACGCCGCCCACGGGCTCGGGCTGATGGTCTATCTCGACGCGGTCTACAACCACTTCGGACCGGCCGGGAACTATCTCCACGCCTACGCCAAGACCTTCTTCACCGAGCGCCACCAGACCCCCTGGGGCGCGGGCATCAACTTCGACGGCAAGGAGAGCGGCGCCACGGTGCGGCAGTTCTTCATCCAGAACGCCCTGTACTGGCTGGAGGAGTACCGCTTCGACGGCCTGCGCTTCGACGCCGTCCACGCGATCCTCGACGATTCGCCCCGTCACTTCCTGGCCGAACTCGGCGAGACGGTCCGGAAGGTCTTCCCGGACCGCCAGATCCACCTGATGCTGGAGAACGAGGCCAACCAGGCCCGCTGGCTGGAGCGCGACGCCGCCGGCCGGCCGAAGATGCACGACGCCCAGTGGGCCGACGACCTGCACCATTGCTGGCACGTCCTGCTGACCGGCGAGGATGCCGGCTACTATAAAAGCTTCGCCGACAAACCGGTCGCGCACCTCGCCCGCTGCCTCGCCGAGGGGTTCGCCTACCAGGGCGAGCCGTTCGCGACCCTCGATAACCACCCGCGCGGCGAGCCCTCCGGGCACCTGCCGCCCTCCGCCTTCGTGACCTTCCTGCAGAACCACGATCAGGTCG
Source organism: Methylobacterium sp. E-046 (assembly GCF_022829625.1). Taxonomy (NCBI): domain Bacteria; kingdom Pseudomonadati; phylum Pseudomonadota; class Alphaproteobacteria; order Hyphomicrobiales; family Methylobacteriaceae; genus Methylobacterium; species Methylobacterium sp. E-046. The sequence goes on from NZ_JAKSYP010000277.1 coordinate 134,219, forward strand.
GCAACCGCGCCTTGGGCGAGCGGCTCAACCATCTGGCCGATCCGAAGAAACTCGACCTCGCCCGGGCCGGCCTCCTGCTGGCGCCGCAGATCCCGATGCTCTGGATGGGCGAGGAATGGTCGGCCTCGGCGCCGTTCCTGTTCTTCGTCGACTTCGCGCCGGACGAGGACCTGAACAAGGCGGTGCGCGACGGCCGGCGCCGGGAGTTCAAGAGCTTCGCGGCGTTCGCGGACGACACGTCGAAGATCCCCGATCCCACCGAGCGGGAGACCTTCGAGGCCTCGAAGCTCGACTGGTCCGAGCGGGGGCGCTCGCCCCACCGGGAGGTGCTGGCCGAGACGACGCGGCTCCTCGGGCTGCGCCGCGACGTGGTCGTGCCCCTGGCGAAATCCGGCTACGACGGCGCCGCCGCCACGATGCCGCGCGCGGACGTGGTCGACTGCACGTGGCGCTTCGGCGCCGGCACCCTGCGCTTCGTCGCCAATGTCGGGGCGGAGCCGTTCGCCCTCGATTCCAACGGCGCCCGGGTGGTCTGGACCAACGCGCCTGACGGGACCGGACGCGACCTGCCCCCCTGGACCGGCCTGTTCCTGACGGAGTCCCGCTCGTGAGCGCCCTGGAACAGCTCGCCGACTTGGTCGGCGTCGCGGCCGGCTACACCGACGCCTTCGGCAAGCCCGTCGAGACGCCGCTGGAGGTCCGTGGCGGCCTGCTCGCGGCGCTCGGCTTCGCGGTCGATGACGCGGCGGCGGTGGCCGAGAGCCTCGAACGGGTCGAGAGCCTGCGCCGCGGCCTGATCCCGCCGCTCCTGCCCGTGGAGGCCCGCCGCGCCGCGCGCGTCCCGGTGCGCCTCCGCGACGGCGCGCCCCACACCCTGGTCTGGCGCCTTGTGGACGAGCGCGGCACCGCCCGCGAGGGGCGGGCCAACCCGCACGGGTCCGAGCCCGGCTTCGAGCTGCCGCCGCTGACCCCGGGCTACCACCGCCTCACCGTGCAGGCCGGCCAGACCCGCACGGAATCCTGGGTAATCGCCGCGCCGCAGCGCTGCTGGCGCCCGCGCCCCTACACGGAGGAGGGCGCCTCCGACTGGGGCATGGCCGCCCAGCTCTACGGCCTGCGCTCGGGCACCAATATCGGCATCGGCACCTACGCGGATGCCGGCGAGGCCGCCCGGGAGGCGGCCTTGCGCGGGGCGGCGTTCCTGGGCCTCAGCCCGGTCCACGCCCTGTTCGGCTCCGACCGGACCAAGATCTCGCCCTACTCGCCGTCCTCGCGCCTGTTCCTCGAGACGCTGTTCATCGCCCCGCGCAACCTGCCGGGGCTCGCCGGGTCCCGGGCCGAGGCGCTGCTGGACGAGCGCGCCGACGCGATCACGGCGCTCCGCGAGGCGGCGCTGGTCGACCACCAGGGCGTGCACGACGTGCTCGACCCGGTGCTGCGCGCCCTCTGGGCGGAGTCCCCGGCGCGGGCCGGCACCGACGCGGGCTTCGAGCGCTTCCGCCAGGAAGGCGGCGAGGATCTCGAATCCCACGCCGTGTTCGAGGCGCTGTCCGAGCATTTCCGCCAGCAGGGCGCCCAGTGGCTGGGCGACTGGCCGGAGGCGTTCCGTCGCGCCGGCACCGGGGCGGTGCGGAGCTTCGCGGCGGAGAACGCGGAACTGGTCGGCTACCACGCGTGGCTGCAATACCTCGCCGACCGGCAGCTCGCCGAGGCCTCCGCGGCGGCGCTCGGCGCCGGCATGCGGGTCGGGCTATACCGCGACCTCGCGGTCGGCGCCGACCGGGGCGGCTCCGAGATCTGGTCCCATCCCGAGCGCTTCGCCGACCGGGTGTCGATCGGCGCGCCGCCGGACCTGCTGGCCCCCAAGGGTCAGAACTGGGGCCTGCCGGCCTTCGACCCGCTGGCGATGGAGCGTGACGGGCTCGCGGCCTTCCGCGCCCTGGTCCAGGCCAACATGCGCCACGCCGGCGCGATCCGCATCGACCACGCCTTCCAGCTCGCCCGCCTGTTCCTGATCCCGCTGGGCGCGGGCGCCCAGGCCGGCGCCTACGTGGCCATGCCGTTCGAGCCGATGCTGGCGGTGCTGCGGCTGGAGAGCCACCGCAACAAGTGCCTCGTCATCGCGGAGGATCTCGGCACCGCCCCGGAGGGCTTCTCCGACGCGCTGATGCGGGCCGGGGTGCTGAGCTACCGGATCCTCGCCTTCGAGCGCGAGGCCGAGGGCCGGTTCAAGCCGCCCTCCGCCTATCCGCGGGACGCGCTGACCGCCATCACCACCCACGACCTGCCGACCTTCGTGGGCTGGTGGCGCGGCGTCGACACCGACACCCGCCAGTCGCTCGGCCTCTACGACCAGGATCGGGCCGAGACCGAGCGGGCCGAGCGCGTGGTCGAGCGCCGCCGCCTCGCCGAGGCACTGGCGGCTGAGCAGCTGCTCCCCTCCGCCGAGCCGCCGGATGCCGCGCCCTTCGAGGCCGCCGCCCGCTACCTCGCCCGCGCGCCCTCGATGCTCACCGCCGTCCAGTACGAGGACGTGGTCTCCGAACTCGCGCAGGCGAACGTGCCGGGCTCGACGGAGGGCTACCCGAACTGGCGGCGCAAGCTCGACCGGGACCTCGTGGACATCGCCACCCCCGGCGGCCCGCTGGCGAAGCTCGCGGCTTCCCTCTCGGCGGAGGCGCGGGGTCCGCGCTCGGGCGCCGCGCGGCTCGCCTCGCCGCCGCCGCGCTCGACCTACCGGCTGCAGTTCCACAAGGACTTCACCTTCGCGGATGCGGGCCGGATCGTCCCCTACCTGCACCGGCTCGGGATCAGCCACGTCTACGCCTCGCCCCTCCAGAAGGCGCGACCCGGCTCGACCCACGGCTACGACATCGTCGACCACGGCGCGATCAACCCGGAGCTCGGCGGCGAGGACGGCTTCATCCGCCTCTCCGAGACGCTCCACGCCCACGGGATCAAGCTCCTCCTCGACATCGTCCCGAACCACATGGGGGTCGGCGGCGCCGACAACCCGTGGTGGCTCTCGGTCCTGGAATGGGGCTCCCTGTCCCCGTTCGCCGACGCCTTCGACATCGACTGGCAGCGGCTCGGGGCCGGGCGCAACCTCGTGATCCCGTTCCTCGGCGACCGCTACGGCGAGGCCCTGGAGAAGGGCACGCTGGAGCTGAGGTTCGACCCCGAGACGGGCGCCTTCAGCGTCTGGCACTACGAGCACCAGCTACCGATCCGGCCGCTCAGCTACCCGACCATCCTCAACCGGGTCATCGCCGCCATCGGGGCCGTGGACGACGACACCACCGCGGAGCTGCTCGCGATCTCCGAGCGCCTGCGGGCCATGTCGATCGACACCGACGAGACCCGGAGACGGGGCTTCCCCGAGGAGGCCGAGGGTCTGAAGCGCCGCCTGGCCGAGATCTACGGCGTGTCGCCGCTGATCCAGGAGGCCACCGCCAGCACGCTGGCCCTGCTCAACGGCTTCAAGGGCCGCCCGGACAGCTTCGGGCCGCTGCACCGGCTCCTGGAGGCGCAGGCCTACCGGCTGGCCCATTGGCGGGTGGCGTCGAGCGACATCAACTACCGCCGCTTCTTCGACGTGAACTCCCTGGCCGGCCTACGGGTCGAGCTGTCCGACATCTTCCACCGCTCGCACGAGACCGTGTTCCGGCACGTCCGCGAGGGCCGGATCGACGGCTTGCGCATCGACCACATCGACGGGCTCGCCGACCCGCTGGGCTACGCGCGGGCGCTGCAGGCGGCCGTCGGGCCGGGCTTCTACGTGGTGGTGGAGAAGATCCTCGAGCCCGGGGAGCGGCTGCGGCCCTGGCCGGTGGCCGGGACCACGGGCTACGACGTGCTCAACCAGCTCGACGGGATCCTGGTCGACAAGACCCGGCGCGGGAAGGTCGAGCGCCTCTACACCTGGGCGACGGGCTTCGACGAGCCCTACGGCTTCCAGCTCCGGGCCGCCAAGGCCGAGATCCTGGAGATCAGCTTCGCCAGCGAGCTGGAGGTGCTGACCACCGACCTCAAGGAGGTCGCCGACGCCGACCGGCGCACCCGCGACTTCACCGTCAACGCGCTCCGCCGGGCGCTGATCGAGGTCATCGCGCGCTTCCCGACCTACCGGAGCTACCTGCCGCCGGAGCTGGAGGAGGGGGATGTCGAGCCCGAGGACGTGCGCCTCATCGAGGGCGCGGTCGCCAAGGCCAAGCGCTGGTCGAGCCTGCCGGACCGCTCGGTCCACGACTTCGCCGCCGACGTCCTGCTCGGGCGCATCGAGACGGTGGGTCCGGGCCGGCCGGACCCGCGGGTGGTCCTGCGCTTCCGCCGCCGGTTCCAGCAGCTCACCGGCCCGGTCATGGCCAAGAGCCTGGAGGACACGCTGTTCTACCGGTACAGTTGCCTGCTCGGTCTCAACGAGGTCGGCGGCGATCCGGGCGAGTACGGCATCGACGCGGAGCATTTCCACGACCTGCAGACCGCCCGCGCCCGCGACTGGCCGAGCGCCATGATCACCACGGCGACCCACGACACCAAGCGCGGCGAGGATGCCCGCACCCGGCTGCTGGCCCTGTCGGAGATCCCGGAGGAATGGGCCAAGGCCTGGGACCTGTGGCAGCGCACCGCCGGTCCGCATCTCGCCCGCATCGACGGCGAGCCGGCCCCCGACGCCAACGACCAGTGGATGTTCTTCCAGGCGATCCTGGGCGCTTGGCCGCTGGACCTGCTGGAGCGGGGGGAATCCGGTGCGATCGCGGAGTTCCGCGACCGGCTCATCGCCTACGGCGAGAAGGCCATGCGCGAGGGCAAACGCCGGTCGAGCTGGGTCAACGTCGACGAGGTCTACGAGGGCGCGGTCCGGAAGCTGTTCACCGCCCTGATCGCCCCGGGCTCGGAGTTCCTGACCGAACTCCGGCCCTTCGCCCGGCGGCTCGCCCATCTCGGCATGCTGGCGAGCCTCGGCCGGACGGTCCTGAAATGCACTCTGCCGGGCCTGCCTGACACCTACCAGGGCACGGAGGTGTGGGACTTCTCCTTCGTGGACCCCGACAACCGCCGCCCGGTGGACTACCCGGCGCTGGAGCGGATGCTGGAGACGGGCGGGGCGCCCGCGGCGCTGCTGGCGCACTGGCCGGACGGGCGGGTCAAGCAGGCGACCCTCGCGCGGCTGCTCGCCGAGCGGGCCGAGCGCCCGGACTTCTACGCCAGCGCCGCCTACGAGCCGGTCACGGCGACGGGGATGCGGGCCGCCCACGTCATCGCCTACCGGCGGACCGATCCCGTCCAGGAGGGTGGCGACCTGTTCGTGGCGGTGCCGCGCCTGGTGGCCGGCTTCGTCGGCGAGGCGGGCTGGTCGGGGGAGGCCTTCGCGGGCACCCGGGTCGAGTTCGGGGCGGGCACGCGCTGGCGGGACCTCGTCTCGGGGCGGATTGTGGCGGGGGAGGGCGCCGATCTCGGCGAACTCCTGCGCGACCTGCCCTACGCGGTGCTGCGGCGGGACCTTTGAGGGCAGCCGGATCCGCCTCTCCCTCCCACCCCCGGTTGGGGGTGGCGGCCCTCGCCTCCGCGCGGGTCAGCAGAGGAGGGGGCGGGTTCAGGAAGGGGCGCGATCCGCAGGGAAGGCACAGCCCCAGCCTGCGCCGTCGCTCCCCGTGCCCGGCCCGCGTCGCGGGCCATCCGCCCCCGGAGAGGGGGGAGGCCGGGCACGGGGCAAGCGCGCCCCTCCGCAGGCTTGTCATGCAACGCTGCTGAGACAAGTCGGACCGCACCGCGAGGCACGCCCGGGCTGTTCGGGCGTTACGACACAGGAACGGGAGCCAGAAGCCAGCATGAACGCACCGACCAAAGCCGCTGCGACGACCGGGGCCGAGGCCGTCCTGCCGGCCGGGCTGGCGCCCCGCGCCGCGGGGCCGCGGATCTACAACCTGTTCCCGCTCCTGGTCGGGCGCGTCTCGGACTGGACGGCCGAGCTGCCGCGGATCGCCAGCCTCGGCTTCGATTGGATCTACCTCAATCCGTTCCACCAGACCGGCGGCTCGCGCAGCCTCTACGCGGTGGCCGATCCGGAGCGCCTCGACGAGCGCTTCCGCGATCCTGACGGCACGCCGGACGACGATCAGATCCGCGGCTTCTGCGCCGCCGCCCAGGCGGCCGGCCTGTCGGTGATGACCGACCTCGTCATCAACCACACCGCCGACAACGCGCGGCTGGCCACCGAGCGGCCCGACCTGTTCATGAAGGAGCCCGACGGCTCGATCATGCACCCGGCGGCGGTCGACCCGGACGACCCGTCGATCCGCACCGTCTGGGGCGATCTGGCCGAGCTCGACTACCACACGCCGGCCGCCCGGGATGAGCTGACCCGGATCTGGGGCGCCTACGTCGCCCGGCTCCAGGGGCTCGGCGTGGCCGGGTTCCGCTGCGATGCCGCCTACAAGGTGCCGCCGGAGACCTGGCGCGTCCTGATCGGGGAGGCCAAGGGGCGCGCTCCCGCCTGCCTGTTCGCCGCCGAGACCCTGGGCTGCACCTTCGAGGAGGCCCGCGCCACGGCGGGGGCCGGCTTCGACTACCTGTTCAACTCCTTCGCGTGGTGGGACCTGAAGAAGCCCTGGGCGCTCGAGCAGTACGAGCGCCTGCGGGTGCTGGCGCCCTCCATCGCCTTCCCGGAAAACCACGACATGACGCGGCTCGCCGCCGAGATCGGCGGCGGCCCGGAAGCGGTGGCGGCGCATCTGCGCACCCGCTACGCGCTCGCCGCCTTCTTCTCGGCCGGCGTGCTGATGCCGATCGGCTACGAGTGGGGCTACCGCCGGGCGCTGCACGTGGTCGAGACCACCCCGCGCGACCGCGAGACCGAGACCGGCATCGACATCTCCGGCTATGTCCGGGCGATCAACGCCCTGCGGGCGGAGCTGCCGGCCGCCAATGTCGAGGGCGCGCAGATCCGCCTCTCGGCCCCCGACAGCGACTGCGTGGCGCTCGGCCGCTTCGATACCGGCCATCCGGCCTCGGCCCGGCACGGGCTGATCGTGCTCTACAACCCCACCGGCAAGCCGGTGCCGGTGGATGCGGGCGCGCTGATCGCCCGCACCGGCGGCATGCTCGGCGCCTTCGTCGACCGGACGCCCGAGGCCGAGCCGATCGCCTTCCATCCCGGCAGCGCCATCGACCTGCGCCCCGGAGAGCTGCGCATCCTGGCGGCCGGCGCCCAGCAGGTCGCCCGGCAGCCGGAGCGCGGCACCCCGGACGGCGAGGGGCGGGTGGTGATCGAGGCGGTCAGCCCCGAGCTCGACGGCGGCCGCTCGGCGGTGAAGCGGATCGTCGGCGAATCCCTGCGGGTCGAGGCCGACATCTTCTCCGACGGCCACGAGATCATCGCCGCCGCGATCCTGTCGCGGGTCGCCGGCGGCGAGGCGTGGCGCGAGGACCCGATGGTCTTCGTCGACAACGACCGCTGGGCCGGGCACTTCCCCCTGGAGCGCAACGCCCGCTACGAGTTCACCCTGATCGCGTGGCGCGACGCCTTCTCGTCCTGGGTGCGCGACACCCTCAAGAAGCGCGCCGCCGGGATCGACGTGCGCCTCGAGACGATCGAGGGCGTGGCGTTGGTCGGGACCGCCGCGTCCCTCGCCCGCACCCGCGGCGGCCGCGACGCCGAGCGCCTCGCCGCCCTGGTGGCGGCGCTCGCCGCCGAGGAGACGGGCTCGGCCGCCCAGCTCGACCGGATCCTGGCCCCCGACGCGTCGGGCCTCGTGCGCAGGAACGCCGAGCGGGTGAACCTCACCCGCTATCCCGTGACCCTGCCGGTGATCGCCGACCGCCTCGCGGCCCGGTTCTCCGCCTGGTACGAGATCTTTCCGCGGTCCCAGTCGATGGACGTGAACCGCCACGGCACCTTCGACGACGTGATCCGGCGCCTGCCGGAGATCCGCGAGCTCGGCTTCGACGTCCTCTACTTCACGCCGATCCACCCCGTGGGCCGCACCAACCGCAAGGGCAAGAACAACACCCTCAAGGCCGAGCCCGGCGATGTCGGCTCGGTCTACGCGGTGGGCGCCGAGGAGGGCGGCCACGAGGCCGTGCATCCCGACCTCGGCACCCTCGCGGATTTCGAGCGGCTGGTGGCGGCGAGCCACGCCTACGGGATGGAGATCGCCCTCGACTTCGCGATCCAGTGCTCGCCGGACCATCCCTGGATCAAGAACCACCCCGAATGGTTCGAGTGGCGCCCCGACGGCACGCTCAAGTTCGCCGAGAACCCCCCGAAGAAGTACGAGGACATCTCGAACGTCCACTTCTACGGTGGCGCCCTGCCCTCGCTGTGGATCGAATTGCGCGACATCCTCCTCGGCTGGTGCGCGCGGGGCGTGCGCATCTTCCGGGTCGACAACCCGCACACCAAGCCGATCCCGTTCTGGGAATGGGTGATCGGCGAGGTCAACGGCCGGTATCCGGACGCGATCTTCCTCGCCGAGGCCTTCACCCGGCCGAAGATGATGATGAAGCTCGCCAAGGCCGGCTACCAGCAGAGCTACACCTACTTCACGTGGCGCAACACCAAGCAGGAGCTGACCGACTACGCCCTGGAGTTGGCCGGCCCGATGGGCGAATACTACCGCCCCAATTTCTTTGCGAACACCCCCGACATCAATCCTTACTTCCTTCAGACCAGCGGACGCGCGGGCTTCGTCATCCGCGGCACGCTCGCCGCAACCCTCTCGTCGGTCTACGGCATCTACAACGGCTTCGAATTGTGCGAGGCCGCGCCGTATCCCGGCAAGGAGGAGTATCTGAATTCCGAGAAATACGAGCTGAAGGCCTGGGACTACGACCGGCCCGGCAACATCCGCGACCACATCGTCAAGCTGAACAAGATCCGGCGCGAGAACCCCGCCCTCTGGGACTTCCGCAACGTCACCTTCACGGGCGCCTGGAACGACAACATCATCGCCTACGCCAAGACGACGCCGGAGGGCGACAACTGCGTCTTCACCATGGTGAACCTCGATCCGAAGAACCGCCAGGAATGCACCTACGAGGTGCCGCTCTGGCTGCTGGGCCTGCCCGACGACGGCGCCGTGGAGGTTGAGGATCTGCTCCAGGGCTACACGTTCGAGCTGCGGGGCAAATCCCACCGCATCGCCCTCGATCCGGCCGAGCGATCCTGCGTCATCTGGCGCCTCCGGGCGCCGCGGCGGGTTGCGGGCTGAGGCTGCCCGTGGCACTCGACCATGATTCCTGATCCCGACGACGGGCCCGCCCGTCGCCGACCATGGCTCCGCGCGGCCGACCGCCCGCGCCCCGGCCGGTCCCGACCGCCGGTCCCAGTCCCTTCGACCGATGAGGCAGCGACGCGATGATCGATCGCAGCGACCCGCAATGGTACCGTGACGCCATCATCTACCAGATCCACGTCAAGTCGTTCTTCGACTCGAACAACGACGGGATCGGCGATTTCGTGGGCCTGACCCAGCGCCTCGACTACGTGCGCGACCTCGGCGTCACGGCGATCTGGCTGATGCCGTTCTACCCCTCGCCGCTCCGCGACGACGGCTACGACATCGCCGATTACGAGGGCATCAACCCGTCCTACGGGACCATGGAGGATTTCAGGGCCTTCGTGGCGGCGGCGCACGAGCGCGGCCTGCGGGTGATCACCGAACTCGTGATCAACCACACCTCGGACCAGCACCCCTGGTTCCAGGCCGCCCGGGAAGCCCCGCCCGGCTCGCCCGAGCGCGACTTCTACGTCTGGTCGGACACCGACGAGCCGTACCGGGACACGCGGATCATCTTCCTCGACACCGAGGCCTCGAACTGGACCTGGGACCCGGTCGCCAAGCAGTATTTCTGGCACCGGTTCTACAGCCACCAGCCCGACCTGAACTTCGACAACCCGAAGGTGCTGGACGCGGTCATCGCCACGATGCGCTACTGGCTCGACATGGGTGTCGACGGGCTGCGCCTCGACGCGATCCCCTACCTGATCGAGCGCGACGGCACGAATTGCGAGAACCTCTCCGAAACGCATGACGTCATCAAGAAGATCCGGGCGGCGCTGGATGCCAGCTACCCCGACCGGATGCTTCTGGCCGAGGCCAACCAGTGGCCCGAGGAGACGGCGCAGTATTTCGGCGACGGCGACGAATGCCACATGGCGTTCCACTTCCCGCTGATGCCGCGGATGTACATGGCGATCGCCCGGGAGGACCGGCACCCGATCACCGACATCATGCGCCAGACCCCGGAGATCCCCGAGGGCTGCCAGTGGGCGATCTTCCTGCGCAACCACGACGAGCTGACGCTCGAGATGGTCACGGCGGAAGAGCGCGACTACCTCTGGTCGTTCTACGCCGCCGAGCGCCGCGCCCGGATCAACCTCGGCATCCGCCGCCGCCTCGCGCCGCTCCTGGAGAACGACCGGCGCAAGATCGAATTGATGAAGTCCCTCGTCCTGTCGATGCCCGGCACGCCGGTGCTCTACTACGGCGACGAGATCGGCATGGGCGACAACATCTACCTCGGCGACCGCGACGGCGTGCGCACGCCGATGCAATGGTCGCCCGACCGCAACGGCGGCTTCTCCCGGTCGAACCCGCAGCGGCTGTTCCTGCCGGCGATCCAGGATCCGATCTACGGCTTCGACGCCATCAACGTCGAGGCGCAGACCCAGGCGCAGACCAGCCTGCTGAACTGGACGCGGCGCATGATCGCGATCCGCAACAACAGCGTCGCCCTCGGCCGCGGCACGATCCAGTTCCTCTATCCGTCGAACCGGAAGGTGCTGGCCTGGATCCGCGAGCACGAGGACGAGCGGATCCTGTGCGTGGCCAACCTGTCCCGGGCGCCCCAGGCCGTGCAGCTCGACCTGTCGGAGCTGCGCACCGCGGTGCCGATCGAGCTGACCGGCGGCACCGAGTTCCCGCCGATCGGCGACCTGCCCTACCTGCTGACCCTGCCGTCCTACGGCTTCTACTGGTTCTCGCTCAGCGCCGCGCGCTCCGGCGTGGTCGGCCCGCAGCAGGAGCCGCCGGAGCTGTTCACCCTGGTGCTCACCGGCGGCATCGAGAGCCTGATGTCGGGCCGCGAGCGCGTCGCCTTCGAGCGCACGGTGGTGCCGTCGTTCCTGATGAGCCGGCGCTGGTTCGGCGCCAAGGGCTCGCGGATCCGGGCCGTGAAGGTCATCGACTGCGCCGCCCTGAAGGACGGGGACGGGAGCGCGCGCTTCCTGCTGCCGCGGCTGCAGGTGCAGCTCGCCACCGGCGAGACCCAGGACTACTTCGTGCCGGTGGGGGTCGAGGAGGGCCGCGAGGACGAGACGCTCCTGCCCTTCGCGGTCGCCCGGGTCCGGCGCGGCCCGCGCACCGGCCTGCTCTACGGCGCGGCCGGCTCCAACAGCTTCGCGGCCTGCCTGATCGAGGACATGCGCCGGGGCACCGAGCTGCCCACGGAGAGCGGACGGCTGGTCTTCTCCACCACCTCGGCCTTCGACCCGGAGGTCACGGTCGACGTGGCCGACATCCGCCGGCTCTCGGCCGAGCAGAGCAACACCTCGATCGCCATCGGGTCGAAGATGATGCTCAAGCTGCTGCGCCGCCTGCAGCCGGGCACGCACCCGGAGATCGAGGTCGGGCGCTTCCTCACCGAGGAGGCGGGCTTTTCCAATACGCCCGCGCTGCTCGGCACGCTCGAGCACGTCGCCGAGGATGGCACCCGGACGGCCCTCGCCGTCCTCCAGAAGTTCGTCATGAACCAGGGCGACGCCTGGACCCTGATGCTGGAGGGCCTGCGCCGGGACTTCGAGACCGTGGTGCTCACCCCGGAGAGCGAGGCCGCCACCCCCGCGGAGGCGTTCCAGGCCCACGGGCCCTGGGCGGACCTGCTCGGGCGGCGCACCGCCGAGATGCACGCGGCGCTGGCGATCGAGACCGACGATCCGGCCTTCGCGGCCGAGCCCTTCACGGAGGACGATCTCGCGGTGCTGGCGCGCGACGCCCGCCACCAGGCCGAGCGCGCCTTCCGGGCGCTCAAGGGCCTGGCCGACCGGGGCCTCGACGCCGGCAAGCCGGCCTGCGCGGAGCTCGGCCAGCGCCGTCAGCAGGTCGAGGCGCTGATCGACGTGCTCACCGCCGAGCCGCCGCTGGGAGCCCACAAGACCCGCATCCACGGCGACTACCATCTCGGGCAGGTGCTGGTCGCCGAGAGCGACCTGATCATCGTCGACTTCGAGGGCGAGCCCTCGCGCCCGGCCGACGAGCGCCGGGCCAAGTCCATGCCGCTGCGCGACGTGGCCGGGCTGATGCGCTCCTTCGCGTACGGGGCCGAGACCGTGACCCGCGAGATCGCCGCCCGGTTCGGCGACACCGAGGAGCGGGCGCGGGACGCCGCCGCCGCGTGGCGGGGCATGATCGAGGCGGCGTTCCTGACCGGCTACCAGTCGGCCGTGGCGGGGTCGCGGGCGGCGGTGACCGACCCGGATACCGGGGCCCGGCTGCTGCGCCTCTGCCTGCTGACCAAGGCCCTGTACGAGGTCGATTACGAAGCCAACAACCGGCCGGACTGGATCGAAATCCCCGCCCGTGGGGTTCTCACCATTCTGGACACGGACGGACACGAGCCCGGAGCAACTGAATGACGGCGATCGACGAGACCTTCGCAAGGCGGGCCGATCCGGAAGTGGGAGCGGCATCGCACGCGGATGTCCCGGGCTCCGGCGGCACCGCGCAGCCGCCGAGCGTCCACCCGGACGCGATCACCGCGCTGATGGACGCCCGCCACGGCGATCCCTTCGCGGTGCTCGGTCCCCACCGGGTCGGACCCGGGGCCTGGGAGGTGCGCGCCGTGCTGCCGGAGGCACGCTCCGCCGCCCTGGTGATGGACGGCCGCACCGTGCCGTTCGAGAAGCGCCACCCGGACGGGTTCTACGTCGCCCGGGTCGAGGGCGAGGGCCGGCCGCTCTACGAGATCGAGGTCGAGTCCTGGGACGGAACCAAGCGCCGCCGCTACGACCCCTACGGCTTCGGCTCGTCGATCGAGCAGTACGACGTCGCCTCCCTGCGCGAGGTCGGCACCAACCTCGTCTACCGGATGCTGGGCGCCCAGTCGGGCCAGCTCGACGGCATCGACGGCTTCCGCTTCGCCGTCTGGGCTCCGAACGCCCGCAAGGTCAGCGTGGTGGGCGACTTCAACGACTGGGACGGGCGGCGCCACCCGATGCGGCTCTGGCAGGATGGCGGCATCTGGGAGCTGTTCGTGCCGGGCCTCAAGGCCGGCGTGCGCTACAAGTTCGAGATCCGCGGGCCCGACGGCGCCCTGGTGCCGCTGAAGGCCGATCCCGTGGCCTTCGCGGCCCAGCACCCGCCGGAGACCGCCTCGGTCACCCACGGGACCAGCGAGTTCGACTGGCGCGATTCCGGCTGGATGACCACCCGGGGTGCCAAGGATCCGCGCCACGCGGCGATCTCGGTCTACGAGGTCCATCTCGGCTCCTGGGCGCGGGTGCCCGAGGAGGGCAACCGCTACCTCACCTACAAGGAGCTCGGCGACCGGCTGATCCCCTACGTCAAGGATATGGGCTTCACCCATATCGAGATGCTGCCAATCACCGAGTTCCCCTTCGACGGGTCCTGGGGCTACCAGCCGGTCTCGCTGTTCGCGCCGACGAGCCGCTTCGGCACGCCGGACGACTTCGCGGCCTTCGTGGACGCCGCCCACGAGGCCGGCATCGGCGTCCTGCTCGACTGGGTGCCGGGCCATTTCCCGCTGGATGCCCACGGGCTCGGCCTGTTCGACGGGACCCACCTCTACGAGCATGCCGACCCGCGCCAGGGCTTCCACCAGGATTGGGGCACCTACATCTACAATTTCGGGCGCACGGAGGTCGCGACGTTCCTGGCCGCCAACGCCCGGTTCTGGCTGGAGCATTACCACCTCGACGGCCTGCGCGTGGATGCCGTCGCGTCGATGCTCTACCTCGACTACTCCCGCCGCCAGGGCGAGTGGATCCCGAACCGGTACGGCGGCAACGAGAACCTCGACGCCATCGACTTCCTGCGCAAGACCAACGAGGCGACCTACAGCCACGCCCCGGGGACGATCACGGTGGCGGAGGAATCGACCTCGTGGCCCGGCGTCTCCCATCCGACCTACACGGGCGGCCTGGGCTTCGGCTTCAAGTGGAACATGGGCTGGATGCACGACACCCTGCATTTCATGCAGGAGGATCCGATCCATCGCCGCTACCACCACCACAACCTGACCTTCGGGCTGCTCTACGCCTTCTCGGAGAATTTCATCCTGCCGCTCTCCCACGACGAGGTGGTGCACGGGAAGGGATCGCTCCTCGGCAAGATGCCGGGCGACCGCTGGCAGAAATTCGCGAATCTCCGGGCCTATTACGGCTTCATGTGGGGGCATCCCGGCAAGAAGTTGCTGTTCATGGGCGGCGAGTTCGGCCAGGAGCGCGAGTGGAACCACGACAACAGCCTGGACTGGCACCTGCTGGAGGATCCCCTGCACAAGGGCGTCCAGAGCGTGGTCCGTGACCTGAACCGGCTCTACGTCGCGACCCCGGCCCTCCACAGCCGCGACGTCGAGCATACCGGCTTCCAGTGGCTGGTGGCGGACGATCAGGACAACAGCGTCATCGCCTGGGCCCGCAAGGGCGCCAAGCCCGGCGAGGTCGCGATCGTGGTGTCGAACTTCACGCCGGTCCCGCGGGAGGGCTACCGGATCGGCGTCCCGCAGGCGGGCTTCTACCGGGAGGCGTTCAACTCGGATGCCGGGGTCTATGGCGGCACGAACCTGGGCAACCAGGGTGGCCGCCACACCGACGCGGAGGCGAGCCACGGCCAGGGGCAGAGCCTGTCGCTGACCCTGCCGCCGCTCGCCACGATGATCTTCCTGCTGGACGGCTGAGCCGCGTCATCCGGAGGGCGCGGGGATCGGCGCCCTCCGGGAATGGACCTGCGCGGCTTGAGACGACGGCGTGCCGGTCGCGCGACAAAGCCCCTTCACCGATCTGGCGGAGGGGCGTCTCGCGATCCCGGCCCGCGTGCCGCTGCCGGCCATCCCGAGCACCGCGTCGGCGCATGCCGACGCCGCTGCCGGGATCGGGCGCGGCATCCCCGACAAGGTCGACGAGGTGCGCCGACGAGATGCAAAGCGCCGAGACGCTCGCGGCCCGGGAGAACACCCCCGGGACGGAGCGGGAAGCCTGCACGGCGCTCGCCCGGTGGGGCGTCGCCTCAGGCCGCCCGCCAGCGCAGCGCCGTGCTGTTGCCGATCGCGCGGCCGTAGAGGCCGGCGTAATTGTCGGCCGCCTGGTCCCAGCCGAAACGGGCCGACATGGCCCGCCGCCGCATGGCGTTGAGGCGCTTCTTCTGGCCGAAGGCCTCCAGCGCCCGCCGGACCGCCGCCCCGAAGGACGCGGCCGAGGCTTCCCCGAAGGTGAAGCCCGTCACCCCGTCCTCGACGGTGTCGGCGAGGCCCCCGGTCCGGCGCACGATCGGCAGGGAGCCGAAGCGCTGCGCGTACATCTGGGCGAGGCCGCAGGGCTCGAAGCGCGAGGGCATCAGCAGGAAGTCGCTGCCCGCGAACATCCGCCGGGCCTGTGCCTCCTCGAAGCCGACATGCACGCCGACCGCGTCGGGATGGCGCTTGGCCAGCCCGCGGAGCGCCTGCTCGAACCGGCCCTCGCCCTGGCCGATCACCACGAGCTGGCCGCCCTCGGCCACGATCGCCTCGGCGGCCTGCAGGCTGAGGTCGATGCCCTTCTGGTGCACGAGGCGCGATACGATGGCGAAGAGCGGGCCGCGGGAGACCGCCAGCCCGAACTGCTGGCGCACCGCCTCGGCGTTGGCGCGCTTGCCCTTCCAGTCGTCGACCTCGAAGCGCGTAGCGAGGTGCGAATCGGTGCTCGGGTCCCAGGTCTCGTCGATGCCGTTGAGGATGCCGGCGAGCCGGCCCTGGCCGGCGCGGGTGCGCAGGAGCCCGTCGAGGCCGCAGCCCATCTCGGGGGTCTGGATCTCCCGCGCGTAGGTCTCGCTCACCGTGGTGACCTGCGAGGCGTAGAAGATGCCGGCCTTCAGGAAGGAGAGCTGGCCGTAGAACTCGGCCCCGTCCACCTGGAAGGCCGTCTCGGGAACGCCGAGCCGGGGCAGGGCGTCCCGGGGAAACAGGCCCTGATAGGCGAGGTTGTGGATCGTCAGCACGCTCGGCACCCGCCGGCCGCGCCAGGCGAGGTAGGCCGGCGCCAGGGCCGCCTGCCAGTCGTTGAGGTGCAGGAGATCGGCGGCCCAATCGGGATCGGCGCCGGCGGCGAGTTCCGCCGCCGCGAGGCTGAGGCGGGCGAAGCGCAGGTCGTTGTCGCCGAAATCGCCGTGCTGGTCGCCGTAGGGGGTGCCGTCGCGCTCGTAGAGCTCGGGGTTCAGGAGGACGTAGATGCGCAGCCCGTCGGCCGCCTCGATCAGCCCGAGGTCGCAGGGCGGCACGCCCGCGAACCCGTCGAGGCGGGCGACCACCGGAATCTCCGGGAAGGCGGCGCGGACCTGCCGGTAGCCGGGAATCAGGACGCGGATGTCGTAGTGCGGCACCAGGGCCCGGGGCAGGGCGGCCGACACCTCGCCGAGCCCGCCGGTCTTCACGAAATCGGCCATCTCGGGGGTGGCGTAGAGGATGCGGCGGCGCAGCGAGGTGGGGCGGGCCGGAATCGTCGGGCGGGCCTCGTCCCCCGCGCCGGATGTCCAGCCGGCGTAGGAACCACCGCGACGCGCATCGAGCATGGGGATCGACCCTGGCCGAGCGGAATGCCCCGATCTGGCAGCGGATCGGGCAGGCAGGGCTGTCGCGACCTCAACCACGTTGAATGCTCCTCCACCGCAACGGTTCCGTTGCGACGCACAAACTAGGCCATCGGCAACCTTAAGCTGAGGTTACCCATACCGCAGTGCGGCGAGAAAGCACTTGGAAAAATCGGCCCGGGTTCGCCGAAGACGCCCTCAGGACCGCCGCAGGATCAGCCCCTCGTCGGGGCCCAGGGTCAGGGCGGCGTCGGCGGTGTCGCCCGCCCGCCCCGCGCGGGTCGAGAGCAGCACCGTCCAGCCGCCCGCGGGCAGCGGCAGGTCCCGCGCCGCGGCACCGAAGTTCAGGATCACCCGCAGGACCTGGTCGTCGGCGAAGCGCTCGTAGGCGAAGACCTCCCCTTCACCCAGCGGCACCGCCCGGTAACCGCCCACGGAGAGGGCCGCGTGGTCGCGCCGCAGGGCCAGCAGGCGCCGGTGCAGGGTGAGCATCGAGCCCGGGTCCGAGCGCTGCGCCTCGACGTTGCGGGTCGCCCAATCCTCAGCCAGCGGCAGCCAGGGCTCGGCCGTGGAGAAGCCGGCCTGCGGGCTGTCGTCCCACTGCATCGGCGTGCGCTCCGGGTCGCGGCCGTGGCCGGGCTCGTTGTGCTCCCACGGGTCGCGGGCGCGGTCCGGCGGAATCGGCACGTGGCCGAGCCCGATCTCGTCGCCGTAATAGAGGGTCGGGGTCCCCCGCAGGGTGAGGAGCAGCATCGCGGCGATGCGGGCCTGCGCCGGCCCGACCCGGGCGGCGATGCGCGGCTGGTCGTGGTTGCCCAGGACCCAGTTCGGCCAGCCGCCCTCGGGCAGGGCCGCCTCGTACTGCGCCACGAGATCGGCCACCGCATCGGCGCGCCACGGGGTCTGGATCAGCTGGAAGTTGAACGGCAGGTCGGCGCCCGTCAGGTCCGGGCCGTAATAGGCCACCAGCCGCTCCACCGGCAGGTAGATCTCGCCGATCAGGACACGCGCGCCGTAGTCGCGCAGCACCGACCGCATGCCGGCGATCACGTCGAAGATCTCGGGCCGGTCGGCGGAGTAGACCTGGGTGAAGCGGTTGATCTCCGGCGCGCCCGGCGCGTAGTCGGGATT
This sequence comes from Methylobacterium sp. E-046, assembly GCF_022829625.1. NCBI lineage: Bacteria > Pseudomonadati > Pseudomonadota > Alphaproteobacteria > Hyphomicrobiales > Methylobacteriaceae > Methylobacterium > Methylobacterium sp. E-046. Next base: position 152,152 of record NZ_JAKSYP010000277.1, read on the forward strand.
GGCCGGGTTGTCGCGGAATCCGGCATCCTTCATCAGGTGCCAGATCACGTCGACCCGGAAGCCGTCGACCCCGCGCTCCAGCCAGAAGCGGAGCACGTCGTGCATGGCCGCGCGCACCGCGGGGTTGCGCCAGTTCAGATCCGGCTGTGCGGCCAGGAAAGCATGGTAGTAGTATTGGCCGGTGGCCGCATCGCGCGTCCAGGCCGGGCCGCCGAAATTCGACAGCCAGTTGTTCGGCGGGCCGCCATCGGGGGCGGGATCGCGCCAGATGTACCAGTCCCGCTTCGGGCTCGACCGCGACGACCGGCTCTCCGCGAACCACGGATGCGCGATCGAGGAGTGGTTGGGCACGAAATCGAGGATCACCTTCAGCCGGCGCCGATGGGCTTCCGCCACCAGGGCATCGAAGTCGGCCAGCGAGCCGAACAGCGGGTCGATCCCGCAGTAATCCGCCACGTCGTAGCCGAAATCCGCCATGGGCGAGGGGTAGACCGGTGAGATCCACACGGCGTCGACTCCGAGCCAGGCGAGGTAGTCGAGCCGCGCCGTGATGCCGGGCAGGTCGCCGACCCCGTCGCCGTTCGTGTCCTGAAAGGAGCGGGGATAGACTTGGTAGACGGTCCCGCGCTTCCACCAGACGGTGTCGGTCATGCTTCCCCTCTCGCGTTGCCGGCCGAGGCCTCACCTGCAGCCCGACCCGGTGACGACCACCGGTGAAGGCCGGTGGATTCCTGAGGCCCGGCCCCCGGTTCGGGCCTGTCCCGCGGGTGTGCCCGACCCGTGTGTCTAGAATGTCACGTTCACACGCTATATGTTTCCCGGCATGCCCATGCCCTCCGCCAAGGCATCGCTGCCACGACTTCGCCGGAAGCCGACCGCATCGTCGGACGCTTCGGGGCACGGATCGCCCGTCCGTTCATGCGGCGGCAATCCATCAAGAGAGATAATCCGCCCACGAAATGCCCGGGCTGAGAATCCGGGGGGACGACTTTGGGGGACCTGCACGTGCTGAACGACGTTCTGATCCGGCCAGTGCCGCATGAGGCCGCGCGCGACGAGCGCCCGTCCGAGGTCCCGGCCACGGCCTCATGGACCGCCCCGGCGCTGTCCGCAAGTGGCGACGCGGTGGTGGACCTGCGGGAATCGATCCGCGCCAAGCTCACCTTCGCGCTCGGCCGGACCCCCGAGACCGCCCGCCCCCGCGACTGGTTCGCGGCGACCGCCCTGGCCCTGCGCGAGCGGATCGTGGCGGCCGCGCTGGCCGCCGAGCGCGGCGTCCCGAACAAGCGCGTCTACTACCTGTCGCTGGAATTCCTGATCGGCCGGCTGATGTCGGACGCGATGAACAACCTCGGCCTCACCGACACCACCCGGGCCGCGCTCCGGGAACTCGGGGTCGAGCTCGACGCCGTGCAGGAGGCCGAGCCCGATGCCGCGCTCGGCAATGGCGGCCTCGGACGGCTGGCCGCCTGCTTCATGGAGAGCATGGCCAGCATCGGCCTCCCGGCCATGGGCTACGGCATCCGCTACGATCACGGCCTGTTCCGCCAGTCCTTCGAGGACGGTTGGCAGCGCGAGGCGCCGGAGACCTGGCTCGCCGAGGGTAACCCCTGGGAATTCCCCCGGCCCGAGGCGACCTACGCCATCGGATTCGGTGGGACCGTCACGCTGTCCTCCGCGGAGCAGGGGGTGATCCGGCGCCACTGGCAGCCGGCCGAGACCGTGCGGGCGGTGGCCCACGACGTGCCGGTGGTCGGCTGGCGCGGGCGCCACGTCAACGCCCTGCGCCTGTGGAAGGCCGAGGCCGGCGAGCCCGTGGACCTCGCCCGGTTCAACGGTGGCGACCATGTCGGCGCGGTCGCGGCGCGGATGCGCGCCGAGGCGATCTCCCGGGTGCTCTATCCGAGCGATTCCTCGGCCGAGGGCCAGGAGCTGCGCCTGCGCCAGGAATACTTCTTCACCGCGGCCTCGATCCAGGATCTCGTGGCCCGCCACGTGGCCGAGCGCGGCGACGTGCGGTCCCTGCCGGACCACGCGGCGATCCAGCTCAACGACACGCACCCGGCGATCGCGGTGCCGGAGCTGATGCGCCTCCTGCTGGACGTGTACGGCCTGTCCTGGGAGGATGCCTGGCACGTCACCACCCACACGCTGCACTACACCAACCACACCCTCCTGCCCGAGGCGCTGGAGACCTGGCCGGTGGAGCTGATGGAGCGGCTGCTGCCGCGCCACATGCAGATCATCTACCTGATCAACTGGATGCATCTGGAGGAGCAGGCCAAGCACGGCCGGCAGGGGCCGGCGGATGCCGCGGCCTACCTCGCGTCGATCTCGCTGATCGAGGAGTCGCACGGGCGGCGGGTGCGCATGGGGCACCTCGCCTTCCACGGCGCCCGCCGGGTCAACGGCGTCTCGGCGCTGCACACCGACCTGATGCGCTCGACGGTCTTCTCCGACCTGCACGCGCTGGATCCCGACAAGATCGTCAACAAGACCAACGGCATCACCTTCCGCCGCTGGTTCCACAACGCCAATCCGGGCCTCACCCGGCTCGCCGTGGAGACCGTGGGGACGGGGGTGCTCGACAACCCCGAGTTGCTCCGCGGCCTGGAGGTCCATGCCGAGGATCCGGCCTTCGTGGCGCGCTACGCGGCCGTGCGCCGGGAGCGCAAGGAGGCGCTGGCGGCGCTCATCGCCGAGCGCACCGGCATCGACGTCGATCCGGCCGCGCTGTTCGACGTCCAGGTCAAGCGCATCCACGAGTACAAGCGCCAGCTCCTCAACATCATCGAGACCGTGGCGCTCTACCAGGCGATCAAGGCCGAGCCGCACCGGGACTGGACGCCCCGGGTCAAGATCTTCGCCGGCAAGGCGGCGCCGAGCTACGTGCAGGCCAAGCTGATCATCAAGCTCGCCTGCGACGTTGCCAAGGCGGTGAACGACGATCCCGAGGTCGCGGACCGGCTGAAGGTGGTGTTCCTGCCGAACTACTCGGTGAGCCTCGCCGAAGCGATCATCCCGGCCGCCGACCTGTCCGAGCAGATCTCCACGGCCGGCATGGAGGCGTCGGGCACCGGCAACATGAAGTTCGCCCTCAACGGCGCGCTCACGGTGGGCACCCTCGACGGGGCCAACATCGAGATCCGCGACCATGTCGGGGCGGACAACATCTTCATCTTCGGCCTGGAGGCGGACGGCGTCCGCGCCCGCCAGGCCGAGCCGGACTACGCGGCCAAGGCGATCCAGGCCTCGCCGCGGCTGGCCGCGGCCCTCGACATGATCGCCGCCGGGCGGTTCTCGCCGGAGGAGCCGGGCCGGTTCCGGCCGCTCACCGACGACCTGCGCCGCCGCGACCAGTACCTGCTCACCGCCGATTTCGACGATTACTGGCGGGTGCAGCGCGCCATCGACGCCGCGTGGCGCGACCCGCGCGGCTGGTGGGCCACGGCGATCCGCAACACCGCCCGCATGGCGTGGTTCTCCTCCGACCGGGCGATGCGCGAATACGCCGAGGAGATCTGGCGGGTGCGGCTGAGCTGAGCCCTCGACCCGCTCCCGCGCGGGAGCGGGTCGCCGGTGCGCATGCGGAGGCCGCCCGCACGCGAAGATCATCCGCACGCGGAGGCCGCCTGAGGGCGGCCGCGGCTCTCAGGCGGCGCGAACGCCGACCAGGAAGCGGCCCACCTCCGCCGAGAGCCGCTCGGACTGGCGCGACAGGGCGGTGGCGGCCGCGAGCACGTGATCGGCCGCCACCCCCGTCCGCCCTGAGGCCTCGGCCACCCCGGCGATGGTGCCGGTCACCTCCGTGGCGCCCCGCGTCGCCTGGGCGATGGTGCGCGCGATCTCCTGCGTCGCCGCGCCCTGCTCCTCCACGGCCGACGCGATCGCGACCGCGACCCCGTTGATCTCGCGGATCCGCGCGGTGATCGTGCCGATCGCGCCGACCGCGGCACCGGTCACGCCCTGAATCCGGCCGATCTGCTCGGCGATCCCGTCGGTCGCCCGGGCGGTCTTCTCGGCGAGGTCCTTCACCTCGCCCGCCACGACCGCGAAGCCGCGGCCGGCCTCGCCGGCGCGCGCCGCCTCGATGGCGGCGTTCAGCGCCAGCAGGTTGGTCTGGCCGGCGATGGACGAGATCAGCCGCACCACGTCGCCGATCTCGGAGGCCGCATTCTGCAATTCTGAGACGAGGCCGGCGGTCTGGTCGGCCTCGCCGACCGCCTGCTGGGCGAGGTCGGATGAGCCGCTCGCCTGGCGGCCGATCGCCCGGATGGCGCTGCCGAGCCGCTCGGTCGAGGCCGCGACGGCGTTGATGTCGGCGGAGGCCGCCTCCGCGGCCGACGCCACCGCGCCGGACTGGCTGGCCGTCTCCTGGGCGGTCTCGGTCATCTGGTGGGCGGTGCCCTCGAGTTCGTTCGCCGCGGACGAGACGCGGTCCACGATCTTGGCCACCGCCTCCTCGAAGGTCCGGGCCAGGTCCATCATGGCGCCCTTGCGCGCGGCGGCGGCCGCGGCCTCCGCGAGGTGCTTGCGCGCGGCTTCCGCCTCGGCGTTGCGGGCCACCATGGACTTGATCGCCTCCACCGCCCGGCCGACCATCCCGATCTCGTCGCCCCGTCGCGCCTCCGCGATCGTGGCCTCGGTATCGCCCCGCGCCATGCGCTGCAGCACGGCGACGAGACGGTGGAGGGGTCGCGTGACGCCGAGCACCACGATCGCGGCGGAAAGGCCCAGGGCGGCGAGCAGGCCCGCCAGGGCGGAGCCGATCAGCACCATCCGGGCCTGCCCGGTCTCCCGCCGCGTCGCGATCTTCGCCTCGCCGAGACGGGCCGCCGCCAGCGCCTCGTAATCCTGGGCCGCCCTGTCGAACCGGGCCCGGATGTCGCGCGCCTCGACGAGGCCGACCTGGATCGCCGCGGGCCGATCGTTCCGGAGGGCGAGGTCGTTGGAACGGTCGAGCCGATCGAAATAGTCCCGGGCTATCTTGCCGATGGTGCGCTGGATGTCCTGAACCTCCTGTCGCCGGGAGCCCGCAGCCAGCGTCTCGATGCTGTCGGCCACCGCCTTCACGGATTCGTCGTAGCGCCTGCGATAGAGGGGGAGATCGCTCTCCGGCCGGCCGATGAGGAGGTTGCGGTTCATGAGGGCCGCGTTGAGGAAATGCTCGCGGACCTGCGCAAATGTTTCCAGGCGAACGAAGTAATAATCGACCAGATAATCATTCCTCCGCTCCATCAGATCGAGCGCAGATATCGAGTAGTATATCAGCATCGCGCTGACCAGCACCATGATCGAGATCGGCGCCGACATCTTCACCGACAACCTCATTTTTCTGAGAAAGTCCATCAGCGATTGTCCCCAATTGGAATCGAATGACGGTTTAACACATCGCTTTTGCTTGGATCCAGTCTCGATCGAATGAATTTTTACTCAGAACATCTCGAATGATCTTCGCCTGAGCCGGGTTCCCGATCGACACGGCGCGTCCGGCAGGCATATGTCGAGACGATCCCGGGCGCCCGGATCCGCAGGGCAGGGGCAGGCCGCGGCCCGAGGCGCGCGCCGACGGGGTCCCCGCCTCCGGATCGGATCGCGGCCCGTCCCGTGCGACTGCCGAACCCGGACTTTCCGGCTCCGGCGCCGCCGGGATCCCGGAGGGCCGCCGGAAGGCTGCGGAGGACGGCGGAGGACGGCGGTCCGGCGCGCGCCGTCGTCCGCCCCATCACCCGCCCCGTCATCCCCGCCCCGTGAGGACCGGATTCACGCCCCCCCGATACGCCTGAGCCGCAGCGCGACGCGGCGCAGGTCGCGCCGGAGCCGGTGGCGCAGGCGCGCGGCGCGCGCGGCGAGGCCCAGGGGGCGCCGGCAGAAGAGATGCGACACGCGCCCCAGCCGCGGCCCCGGATCCGGCACGCCCTTGCGCAGGGCGATGTCGGGCCGCTCCGCCGATTGGGCGAGGCGCACCGCGCGCGCGGCCCGGAGGGTGACGCTGCGGAACATCGCGCGCGTGTAGTAGGAGAAGGCATCGTAGGCGACGAGGTCGTGCGCCCGCCCGGTCGCCGGGTCCTGGACCGTCAGCGTGCCCGCCCGCGGCCCGTAGGTCACGAGGATCCCGATCACGTCGCGGGGGCGGTCGAGGGGGATGTCGACGCGCGCGCCCTCGGGAATCTCCAGGAAATCCAGCGGGATGCCGTTACGCTGCACGGCGAACCCGCAGGTCAGGCCGGGGAGGGTCCGCAGCGGCAGGGACTCGAACCGGCCCGGCAGCCCCCGGAACTGGGCGACGTAGGCGCGGCCCGGCTGCGGCGCGCGCAGGAAGCTGTAGACCAGGGTGCCGTAGAGGTCGGCGCCGGCCGGTGTGACGTGGGTCCCGTCGGTCAGGAGGTAGGTGATGTCGCCGGCACCCGCCGCCGCCACCGGGGCGGCGATGTCGAGATACGGGATGCCGTAGAGGGCGCGGTACTCCGCCAGCAGGCCGGCGACGGGCTCGGCCGCGTAGTCGACCCCGCCCTGGTGGAGATTCAGGAAGGCGACGGGCAGGTTCCGCCGGGCGGTCGCCGCGAGGATGTCGTCGAGATAGGCCCGCATGGTCGCGCCGTCGAAGTAGCGGACGTTGCCGGTGAACAGCTCCAGGAGGACGAAGTCGCAGGGGTGTGCGTCCAGGATCTCGTCGATCAGGCAGGCGATGGAGGGCAGGGAATGGCCGCCCCAGCCGCTCCGCAGGACGGTGAGGGGGCGCCCCTCGGCCTCGGCCAGGGCATTGGCCCGCTCGACGTAGCCCGGCAGCTCCGTGACGCTGTAGCCGAGACAGAGGACGCGGACCATCGGGACTCGGGCTCGGGGCCGGCCATGCACGCCGACCCGGCGCGGGTATCAGCCGATCGCCGCCGCGTCGAGGCGGCCACCGTCAGTCGAGCACGATCGGGTAGCAGCGGGCGCCCACCGAGGCGGCGAGCACCTGGACGGCGCCCACGGTCGAGACGTCGCCCGCCACGTGGACCACGTCGGTGGCGCGCAGGCTCGGCAGATGGGCGGTGAGCGGGCCGGAGCGCACGTCCGGCGGGCGCTGGCGGCCGCGGTCGGCGCAGAGCACGATCCGGGCGACGCCGGTGCGGCGCAGCCAATCCAGGCTCTCGCGCATGTAGAGGTCCAGCGCGTCCCGGGCCCCGACGGCGAGCGCCATCTCGCGGGCGGGCTCGACGTAGCGGGCCGCCCGGGCGATCGCCCAGATCGCGCCGAATCCGGCACCGGCCGCCACCAGCACGAGGCGCCCGCCCCCGGGTCGGTAGTGACCCCGGCCGACGGGCCCCTTCAGGCGCACCGGCTGGTCGAGCCGGAGGGCGTCGAGGGGGTCGCCCTCGGGGTCGCGGGCGACGTGGAACACGGCCTCGTTGATCTCGGTCGCGCCGTCGACCCGCTGGGTCGGGGACAGCGTCATCGTGGGCAGCCCCGCGAAGGTCACCAGCGCCTGATGGCCGGGCTCGCAGGTCGGGCGCCGGGTCAGGGTCGCCACGACCTCGACGATACCGGGGCTGAGCCGGCGGATCTCCGTGACCGTGCCCTTGCGGACGGCCACGGGCGGCGGCGGCGCCTCCTCGTGAGCCTGGATCGGGGCGCCCGGAAGGGGCGGCCGCAGGATCTCGGCCCGGGCCCGGCGGGCCGGGTGGCGGCGGCCGGACGGCGCCGCGCTCCCTTGCGCGACGCCCTGGCCGGCGATCAGGTTGCCCGACTGGGCTTGCAGCGGCGCGATCATGCCCTCGGCGAGCGCCGCCTCCAGCGGCGTGTCGCCGGTCGAGACGCGCACCGACCGGCCGTTGACGACGAGCGAGCAGCGCGCGCCCATAGTCTGCCCCCCCATAGTCTGCCCCCCCACGGCCTGACCCCGCATGACTTCGGCGGATCAGCGGGGCCGAACCAGGAGCGTGTCGACGAGGGCCGCCCAGCGCTCCCGGGTCGCGCGGACATCGTCGGTCGGGGCGGATTCCGTGAGGAGCTGGCGCTGCGCCCGCAGCGACTCGACCTCCCGACGCTGGGCCCGGAGCACCGCCTTGACCACCTGGAGCTCGGTCTCGAGCCGGGCGATCTCCTCGGCCTCGTCCGGGTCCTCCGCGAGATCCTCGGCCGCCGCGTCGGCGCGGAGCGGATCGCGGCCCGACAGGGGCAGGCGGGTGCGGGCCTGCTGCTCCATCCGGACCGGCCGGGCCATCAGGCGGCGCACGAGATCGGAGCTGCCTGACTGCTGGTTACGCCTCGCCGCCTCGGCCATCCGACCATCCCCATCGCGGGCGAAGCGCCCGTCCATCAACAGGAGCTTGATCGGACATGGTTAAGGGCGGCTTAAGCCGCCTCCGTGGCCGCCCGCTTCGTGACCCCGGCGACGAGCCCGCAGGTCTCGATCCGGGCCGCCCGCACCTCCGGGGGGAGATCCGGGCCCAGCCCCTGCTCCAGGGCCCACAGCGGGGCGTCGCCCACCGGCGCGCCATGGGCGGCCTGCGTGCCGTAGGCGCAGTGCTTGCGCCCGAGATCCTGGAGCGCCGGGACCATCGTCTCCGGCTGGTTCAGGTTGGCCACCACGAGGCCGAGCATGGCCATCAGCTTCTGCTTCTGCGCGGTCATGTCGTCGGGGAAGAGGCCCCGCAGCTGAGGGGCGATCTCGAACAGCCGGCCGTCGAACAGGTCGGCCGCCGTCCCGGCGATCGGCCGCACCGTCGCGAACTGTCCCGGACGAGCTTGACCTGTTCGGGCGTCCTCGCATCACCGGCCGGAGGAATCCCGCCCCGGCCCATACACCCGGTCGAAGCCTTCAAAATCACCAGACCCGACGATCAGGCCGCTTCCGGCGCCGCTCCGACGATCTGGCGGGCCTGCAGCAGGGTCATCGGCTCGCCGAAGGCCGGTCCGAGGGCGTATTCGCAGCCGAGCCCGGCGAGCGCCTGGGCGTCGGCCTCGGACTCGCAGCCCTCCGCCACGATGGCGAGCTTCAGCTCGCTGGCCATCCGGACGATGGAGCGCAGGATCGCGGTCTGGCCGGTGCCGATCTGGCGCACGAAGGTCGCGTCGACCTTGATCGTGTCGAAGGGGAAGCGCTGGAGGTAGGACAGGGCCGAGTAGCCGGTGCCGAAATCCGACAGGCACAGGCCCGCCCCGAGATCGTGGATCCGCGCCAGCATCTGGGCGGCGTATTCCGGGTTCTCCATCACGAGGCTCTCGCTGAATTCCAGCTTGAGCGAGCCGGGGAGCGCCCCGGAGCGGGCCAGGACGGTCTTCACGTCGTGCAGCAGGTCGTGGCGCAGGAGCTGGCGCGAGGACAGGTTGCAGGCCGCGAAGATCGGCGGCTCGACCTCCAGGGAGCGCTGCCACGCCGCGAGTTCGAGGGCGGTGCGCTCCAGGGCGAAGATGCCGAGATTGACGATGAAGCCGCTCTCCTCGGCGAGCGGCAGGAAGGTCGAGGCGGGCACGCGCCCGAGCTTCGGGTGGTCCCAGCGCAGCACGGTCTCGAACCCCGCCACCGTGCGGTCCTCGAGCCGCACCACCGGCAGGAACAGCACCCGCATCTCGTTGCGCTCGATCGCCTTGCGCAGGTCGCCCTCCAGCATCAGCCGGTCCGAGCGGTCGGTGCGCATGTGGGCGCGGAACACCTCGATCCGGTCGCCGCCGTTGCGCTTGGCCTGGATCATGGCGATCTCGGCGCTCTTGAACACCTCGTCGCGCTTCAGGTTGGCGCCGGCCTCGTAGAGGGCGAGCCCGATCGAGACGGTGAGGAAGATCTCCCGGTCGGCGTAGGTGATGGGGGTGGCGATCGCCCGGCGGATCATTTCGGCGAAGGCCAGGATCCGGTCGGGGTCGCGCTCGGAGAGGAGGATCACCGCGAACTCGTCGCCCGCGACCCGGGCGAGGGTGTCCTGCGGGCGCAGCAGGCGTCCGAGCCGGCGCGACAGGGTCAGCAGGATCGAATCGCCCGCCGAGAGGCCGATGGCGTCGTTGATGCCCTTGAACCGGTCGACGTCCAGCACGATCACGGTGGGCTTGAGGCGCGGGTCCTGGCCGGCGAAGGCGAGCGCGGCGTCGAGGCGGTCGCCGAACAATTCGCGGTTCGGCAGGCCGGTCAGGCTGTCGTGCACGGCGTCGTGGAGCAGGCGCTCCTCGGCGGTCTTCACCTCGGTGACGTCCGCGATGGTGCCGACCACGCGGATCACCTCGCCGTCGGCGCCGATCACGGGCCGCGCCTTCAGCCGGTACCAGAAGAACGTGCCGGCGGCCGAGCGCAGGCGGAAATCGTGGACGATGCGGCCGCGCCGCTCCTCGATCACCGTGTCGAGGGCCGCCGAGTAGCGCTCCACGTCGAAGGGGTGGAGCGCGCCGAGCCAGTTGGTCGCCGGCCCCTCCAGGGTGCCCCGGGCGAGGCCGAGCTGGCCCTCGATCTCCGGGCCGACGAAGACTCGGTCGGCCGGCACGTCCCAGTCGAACACCACGTCGCCGGCCCCGGTGAGCGCCAGCGCCCGCCGCTCCGTGTCGGACACGAGGGCGTGGCTGAGGCCGCCGCCCGCGAAGGCGTGCTGGAGCACCGTGAAGCCGATCAGCATCACGATCAGCACGAGGCCGCCGATGAGGGCCGGCTGCACGAGGTCGCTGCCGATCTGGCCGGTGACCGCGAAGCCCGCCGCCGTCACCCAGACGACGAGCAGCAGCCAGGTCGGCACCAGCAGGATCGCCCGGTCGTAGCCGTTATGGGCGGCGAGGTAGACGATCAGCAGCAGGCCGATGCCGGCCACCGCCGCGATGGAGATGCGCGCCACGCCGGCCGCCACCGGCGGGTCGAACACCGCGAGCCCGACGAGGCCCGCCAGGAAGGCGAGCCAGAAGAACGCCACGTGGCTGTAGCGCACGTGCCAGCGGGCGAGGTTGAGATAGGCGAACAGGAAGACCAGCAGGGTCGCCCCGAGCACCGCCTCTGCGGAGGCCCGGTAGACCCGCTCGGCGAGTTCGGTGACCGGGAAGACCCGCTGCAGGAAGCCGAAATCGATGCAGGCATAGGCCAGCACCGACCACGCGAGCGCGGCGGCGGCCGGGAAGATGATCGCGCCCTTGACCACGAACACGATGGTCAGGAACAGCGCCAGCAGCCCGCTGATGCCGATGATGATGCCCTTGTAGAGGGTGAGGCCCGCGGCCTTCCGGCGATAGGCGTCCTGATCCCAGAGATGGAGCTGGGGGACGTTGGGGCCGCGCAGCTCGGCCACGTAGGTGATGGTGGTGCCGGGATCGAGGGTGATGGTGAACTGGTCGGCCTCGGGGTTCTCGTCGCGCTCCGGGCGGATGCCCTGGCTCGCCGTGATGGCGGCGATGCGCGAGCCGCCGAGATCGGGCCAGATCACCCCGGAATCGACCAGCCGGAAATGGGGCGCGACCAGGATGCGGTCGATCTGCTCGTCGGTATCGTTCGTGAGCGCGAACACGATCCAGTCGGGCCGGGCGCCGGCGTCGCGGGCCTTCACGACGATGCGGCGGACGATCCCGTCCTTGCCGGGTGCGGTCGAGATCTGGATCAGGTCGCCGTCCGAGCGGTAGCGCTCGATCGCGGTGGTCAGGTCAATCACCGGCGCGTCGAGGGTGACGCGGACCGCCTCGACGGCCCGGGCCGGCCCGCTGAGCGCGAGGGCACCGACGAGACCGCCGACCAGGGTCAGGAGGAGGGCGAGGATGCGCAAGGGTGTCTTGGTGTCCGGCCGTGCGAGAAGCGGCGTCGGCCGCCCGGGCGGCCTCGATCGATAGGTGCGGGCCTGACCGGGGGCAAGATCCCCCGGGATCGGTCCACATGCCGCGGATCGCGCCCTTTTGCGGCCAAATCAAGTTGGGCGGGGCGGGGGCGGACGTTCCGGGACGTCTCAGGGCCGGTCCGGCCCGGATTTTCCCGCCCGCGCCTTCAGCCCCCGAGGCTGACGGATGCCCGCACCGCCGCTTGCGCGGGGACGAGCGTCCCCCCGGCTGATCCCCGCCTCCGCGGGGGACGGAGGGGGCGCCACGCAGGTCCGGGCGATCGAATCGGGACTCAGGACGCCCGGAGCGCGGCCGCGATCTTGTCGAGGGTCGGCAGCTTGCGGATCGGGCCGATCGCCGCCAGCGTCGGCGTGCCCCGCAGCATCGCGGCGGCGGCGGCGCGCACGTCCGCGACCGTGACGGCGTCGACCTTGTCGATCACCTCCCCGGCGGGGATCACCCGGCCCCAGGCCAGGATCTGGCGGGCGTTGCGCTCGATGCGGCCGCCCGGCGTCTCCAGGGCCGAGAGCAGCGACACCTTCAGCTGCGCCTTGGCGCGGGCGATCTCGGGGGCGTCGAGGTCGCGGGCGGCCCGGGCGGTGGCGGCGAGCGTCACGTCGACGAGTTCGGGCAGGTCCGCCCCGGCGGTGCCGGCCCCGATGCCGAACAGGCCGCAATCCGAGAAGGGCCAGTGGAAGGCCTGGATCTCGTAGGCGAGGCCGCGGGTCTCGCGCACCTCCTGCCAGAGCCGCGAGGTCAGGCCGCCGCCCAGCACCTGCGCGAACATGTGCAGCGCGTAGTAACCCTCGTCCCGGAAGGAGAGGCCCGGCAGGCCGATCACCACGTTGGCCTGCTCGAGCTTGCGCGGCATCCGCCGCTCGCCGCCGCGGTAGAGGCCCGGCACCGCCTCGGGCGCGGCCTTCGCCGGCAGGGCGCCGAAATGGCGCTCGGCCGCGTCCACGATCGCCTCGTGGGTGACGGCGCCGGCGCCGGCCACGACGATCCGGTCCGGGGTGTATTCCCGGTCGAGATACGCGCGGATCCCGGCCTCGTCGAAGCTCCGGATCGTCTCCGGCCGCCCGAGGATCGGCCGGCCGACCGGCTGGTCCGGGAAGGCGGCCTCCGTGAAGGCGTCGTAGACCACGTCGTCGGGGGTGTCCTCGACGGCGGCGTATTCCTGCAGGATGACGCCCTTCTCCCGGGCGAGTTCGCCCGTGTCGAACACCGAATCGGTGAGGATGTCGCCGATCACGCCGAGGGCGAGGCCGGCATCCTCGCCGAGCACCCGGGCGGTGTAGCTCGTCCCCTCGGTCGAGGTGGCGGCGTTGATCTCGCCGCCGACATTCTCGATCTCCTCGGCGATGTCCTTCGCGGACCGGGTGCGGGTGCCCTTGAACGCCATGTGCTCGATGAGGTGCGACAGGCCGGCCTCGTCGGCGCGCTCGTTGCGCGAGCCGGCCCCGACCCAGACGCCGAGGCTGGCGGTGGCGACCCCCGGCATCGGCTCGGTGACCACCGTGACGCCGTTCGCGAGCCGCGTGGTGCGTAAGGACGGGGAGGCGGCGTGGGTGGAGAAATGCTGGTTCATCGACGGCTCGTCGCGCGGGGGGCCGGATCGGACGCGGAGGCCCTCCCCGCTCTGCGGGGGCGGGTGGACCCGGACGGGGATCGGGTCGGGACGGGGTCCGGCGCGGGGCGAACCCGGCTTCCGGACGGGGCGACAGCCGTCACGAGGGTCGAGCGATGTCCTGCACCGCCGCCCCCCGCTCCCGGCCGTGCTGCCGATTGCCCCACGCTCACGCCCCCCTCGCGATGCGGGCGCGCTCGCGGATCAGCGCCTCCACGGCGGCCTGGTCGTTCCCCACCCGGGTCAGGCGCTCGGGCCGGTCCATCAGGTCGGCGAGGTGCGGGGGCAGGGGCGGGCGCAGGCCGCCCGTGGCCTTGGCGACCGCGTCCGGGAACTTCGCCGGATGGGCGGTGGCGAGCGCCACCACCGGGGTCGCCGGGTCCTTCTCCAGCAGCCGCCGCCCGGCATGCACGCCGATGGCGCTGTGGGGGTCGAGCACCACGCCGGTGGCGGCCTGGGTCAGGGCGATCTCCGCCATGACCTCGGCCTCCGGGACCGCGACGGCGTCGAACTCCGAGCGGATGGTGGCCAGCACCTCCGGGCTCAGCGAGAAGCCGCCGGACTGCCTCAGCCCGGCCATCAGCCGCGACAGGGACGACGCGTCCCGCCCGAGGGCCTCGAACAGCAGCCGCTCGAAGTTCGAGGAGATCTGGATGTCCATGGAGGGCGAGGTGGTGGGCACCACGCCGCGCAGGTCGTAGGCGCCGTGCTCCAGGGTCCGGACCAGGATGTCGTTGGCGTTGGTGCCGATCATCAGCCGCTCGATCGGCAGGCCCATCTGCTTGGCGACCCAGCCGGCGAGGACGTCGCCGAAATTGCCGGTCGGCACCGCGAAGGAGACCGGCCGGCGGGGGCTCCCCAGCGCCACCGCGCTGGTGAAGTAGTACACGGCCTGCGCGGCCACCCGGGCCCAGTTGATCGAATTGACCCCCGACAGCCGCACCGAATCGGCGAAATCGGCGTGCTGGAACAGGGCTTTGACGAGATTCTGGCAATCGTCGAAGGTGCCGTCGACCGCGAGCGCGTGGACGTTGTCGGCCGGCACCGAGGTCATCTGCCGCCGCTGCACCTCCGAGACCCGCCCGTGCGGATAGAGGATGAACACGTCCACCCGGTCGAGGCCGCCGAAGGCCTCGACCGCCGCCGAGCCGGTATCCCCCGAGGTCGCACCCACGATGGTGGCGCGGGCGCCGCGCTGGGCGAGCACGTGGTCCATCAGCCGCCCGAGCAGTTGCATCGCCACGTCCTTGAAGGCGAGCGTCGGGCCGTGGAAGAGTTCCAGCAGGAACAGGTTGTCGTCGAGTTGGGTCAGCGGGCAGACCGCCGGATGGCGGAACGTCGCGTAGGACGCGTCGATCATCCGGTCGAGGTCCGGGCCGGCGACGTCGCCGTCGATCAGCGGGCGCAGCACCCGCTTGGCGGCTTCCGCGTAGGGCCGGCCGGCGAGCGCGGCGATCTCCGAGTGGCCGATCTGCGGCCAGGTCTGCGGCACGTAGAGCCCGCCGTCGCGGGCCAAGCCCGCGAGGAGCGCATCCGAGAACGAGAGCGGCGCGGCCTCGCCGCGGGTCGAGACGTGGAGCACAGGGGCCTCCGAGGGGAAGGCGCTCCCTCTACACGATGCGGACGGCCCTGTCGAAAGCCCTGGCGGCGCGTCGAGCCCTGGCGGCGTGCCGGCCCACCCCTCGGCGGGGCCGGCGGTCTTTACCGGGGCCGAACCGCCCGGTTCAGGGCCGGTTTCGCGGCCGCGCCGGTGAGCCGGACCGGCCCCGCGGCCTCCGTGCCGGCGGGGCGGAGCGCGTCTCGGAGCGCGTCGACGGGATCCGAATCCGCGCCCGCGCCAGCGACGCGGCGCTGCTGTCCGGCACCGCCTCCCCCGCCACCGCCGGCACCGCAGACGACGGGCGCGCACGTCACCTTCGGGCGCGAGGATGCCCGCATCGACGTGAAATGCGACGACGAACCGGTGCGGGCCTGCGCCGACATCACCCTGCAGAGGCGCGACAAGCCGGCGACGCCGCGGCCCGAAGCCCGATAGGCCGCCCCCGCCCCGGACCGGATCCGTCGCATCCGGCACCGGTCCCGGTCGATCGCTGCGGAAGCCCCGTCGCCCCGGGCGGTGCCGGTCGGGGCGGCGCCGCGCTCGGCGACGTCGGCCCCGTCCTGGGCCGCTCGGCCGCGCCCGCGGTGAGGCACACTGCGCCTCCGCCGAGCCCTCCGAAGGCCTCCAGCCGGGGACCGCACGGATCCGCGACCGATCCGCGGAAGCCGCAGGCCCGCGCGGGGCTTGCGCTGCGACGCGCGCGCCTGCGCCGAGGGCGCTCCGCCGGCGGACGCCCTCAGGCGCTGGTGCCCGGCGCCTTGGTCAGGCGGCAGCCGGTGATGCGCCATTGCCCGTCCGCCTCCTGGGCGAGGCTGTACTCGGCGGTCCAGTCGACGCCGTACTCGTCCTGGATCGCCACCGACTGGATCACGCCCGCCTCCTCGGTGTCCCGCGCCTCGCCGAACACGAAGCTGCGGTGGCGGTAGACCGGCCGGTACTGGTTCCGGACCATGCCGATGAACAGGTCGGCGTTCGGGAAGAGCGCCCGAATCCCCGGGCCGGCCTGCGCGTAGGCGGTCTGCGCGTCGTCGCGGCCGAGGGCCTGCTCCTGCTTGGCGATCACCGCCCGGGCCGCCATGCGCCCGGCCTCGTCGGCCGCCGCCGGTCCCGCGGGGCCGAGGCCGAGGACGAAGCCGAGGAGGAGGGCGGGCCACGCGCGCATCGACGGTCACTCCGGCTGGACGGATCCAAGATCTATCATCGCCCTACGGACATGGTCTTCGGTTCGGCGACGACAATCGCCACGCGACGTTCCTGGCAGATTAGCGGAACGGAAATCCGTGTTCACCGCGGCGCGCGCGATCCCGCGGGGCGCGCACGGGTTGAGCAGCCATCGCGTTCCGGTTGTGCAAGCCGCTGGAAAGATGGGCATTTCCCCTCCGCGGCGGCGCCGCGGGTTTGACCCCCCGCCGTGCTTTTGCGAGCCTTTGCGCGCCGAGTCGGTTCGGGGGACCGGCCGGGCGAGCCAGGACGATGATGCAGAGCCACGCGGACGACGATGCTGCCGCCCGGGCAGTTCCCGCTCCGGACCTCGCCGCCGGCCGGGTATCCGCCGACGGCGCGCCGGCCATGAGCGTCGGGGTGTTCATCCCGATCGGCAACAACGGCTGGCTCCTGTCGGAGAACGCCCCGCAGTACCGCCCGAGCTTCGCGCTCAACAAGGCGATCACCCTGAAGGCGGAGGGCTACGGGCTCGATTTCGCCCTGTCGATGATCAAGCTGCGCGGCTTCGGCGGCAAGACCGAGTTCTGGGACCACAACCTCGAATCGTTCACCCTGATGGCCGGGCTCGCGGCCGTCACCACCCGGATCAGGCTGTTCGCCACCGCGGCGACCCTGTGCCTGCCGCCCGCCATCGTCGCCCGCATGGCCGCGACCATCGACTCGATCTCCGACGGGCGCTTCGGCGTGAACCTCGTCACCGGCTGGCAGAAGCCGGAATACGACCAGATGGGCCTATGGCCCGGCGACGCGTATTTCGCGAAGCGATACGACTACTTGGCAGAGTATGCTCAGATCCTGCGCGAGCTGTGGGAAACCGGGGTGAGCGACCGGAAGGGCACGTTCTTCCAGATGAACGATTGCCGGTTGAGCCCCCGGCCGCAGGTGCCCGTGAAGATCATCTGCGCCGGCCAGAGCGGGGCGGGCCTCGCCTTCACGGCCCGCTACGCCGACTACAATTTCTGCCTCGGCAAGGGCCTCAACACGCCCACCGCCTTCGCGCCCGTGGTGGAGAAGCTCGCCGAGGCCCGCGCGCAGACCGGACGGCGTGTGACCGCGTTCGCCCTGTTCATGATCATCGCCGACGAGACCGACGGCGCCGCGCTGGCGACCTGGGAGCACTACCGGGCGGGGGCCGACGCCGAGGCGATCGCGTGGCTCGGCCTCCAGGGCGCGGCCGACACCCAGTCCGGCGGCGATACCAACGTGCGCCAGCTCGCCGACCCGACCTCGGCGGTGAACCTCAACATGGGCACCCTCGTGGGCAGCTACGCCAGCGTCGCCGCGATGCTCGACGCCATCATGACCATCGACGGGGTGGAGGGCGTGCTCCTGGTGTTCGACGACTTCCTGAAAGGCCTCGACGCCTTCGGGACGCGGATCCAGCCGCTGATGCGCACGCGCCGGCACGCCGCCGCAGCGCTCGCCGAGGTCGCCTGATGGACGCGCCCGCAGGCCACCGCGACCCGCACGGCCGCCACGGCGGCGTCGTCCTGCCGGCCCGGCCCGAGCCCATCGCCTTCGACCCCGCCACGACCGTGCTGATCGTGGTGGACGTCCAGAACGCCTACGCGAGCCCGGACGGCTACCTCGACCGCGCGGGCTTCGACGTGTCGGGCACCGGTCCGGTGATCGCGCGGATCGCCCGGGCGGTGGCGGCCGCGCGGGCGGCCGGCATCGGGATCCTGTGGTTCCAGAACGGCTGGGATCCGGCCTATGCCGAGGCCGGCGGCCCGGGCTCGCCGAACTGGCATAAATCCAACGCTCTCAAGACCATGCGTCGGAATCCTGAGGTGAACGCGCAGCTCCTGGCCAAGGGTTCCTGGGACTACGCCCTGGTGGATGCCCTCGCGCCGGAGCCCGGCGACATCGTGATGGGCAAGCCGCGCTACAGCGGCTTCTACAACACTCCCCTCGACAGCACCCTCAGGGCCCGGGGCGCGACCACGCTGGTGTTCACCGGCATCGCCACCAACGTCTGCGTGGAATCGACCCTGCGGGACGGATTCCACCGGGAATACTTCGGGATCGTCCTGGCCGACGCCACCCACCAGGCCGGCCCGGAGAGCCTGCAGCACGGGGCGCTCGCCAACATCGAGACCTTCTTCGGCTGGGTCTCGGACGTGGCGTCGTTCGAGGCGGCGCTCGCAGCAGGCCCGCACGCGGCGGTTGATGCGGTCGGGGTCGATATGGCCGGATAAGTGCATTGCGTGCCCCGCCGGTCACCGGCAGGGTGCACGAACGCCGCCGCGACGCGGCGCCTCCCGCGCGGCCTGTCCGAGCCCGGACGACAGGTCGAACGCGGGAGGCGTCGGGAGCATGCCGAAGCAGGTCGTGATACCGCCGGGGACCGGCAAGCCGCTGGCCCCCTACGTGCCGGGCACGCTGGCCGACGGGGTGCTGTACGTCTCGGGCACGCTGCCGCTGGATGCCGACGCCCACGTCGTCCATGCCGGCGACGCGGCGGCCCAGACCCGCCACGTGCTGGAGACCATCAAGGGCGTCGTCGAGGCCGCGGGCGGCACGATGGACGACGTGACCTTCAACCACGTCTTCCTGGCGGACTGGGCCGACTACGCGGCGATCAACGCCGTCTACGCTGCGTATTTTCCGGGCGACAAGCCGGCGCGCTACTGCATCCAGTGCGGCCTCGTGAAGCCCGACGCCCGCGTGGAGATCGCCTCGATCGCCCATATCGGCCGCTGATGGGACCGCTCCACCACGCGGTGGCCGGCCCGGCGGCGGGGCGGCCGGTGCTGCTGTCGCCGGGGCTGGGCGGCGCGGCGGGCTATTTCGCGCCGCAGATGGCGGCACTGACCGGGCGGTTCCGGGTCGTCACCTACGACCATCGCGGCACCGGGCGCTCGCCCGGCCCGGTCGAGCCCGGCCACGACATCCCCGCCATGGCGCGGGACGCGCTGGCGGTGCTGGACGCGGCCGGGCTCGACCGGGCCGACGTGGTCGGCCACGCGCTGGGCGGCCTGATCGCCCTCCAGATGGCGCTGGACGCCCCCGACCGGGTCGGGCGGATCGTGGTGATCAACGGCTGGGACGTCCTGGACCCGGCCACGCGCCGCTGCTTCGCGGCCCGCCGGGCGATCCTGGCCGGGGGCGGGCCGGAAGCCTTCGTGCGGGCGCAGGCGCTGTTCCTGTACCCGGCGCCCTGGCTGTCGGCCGAGGCCGAGCGGGTCGCCCGCGACGAGGCGCAGGCCCTGGCGCATTTCCCCGGCGCCGAGACCGTGCTGACGCGGATCGGCGCCCTGGAGCGCTTCCGGATCGCGGACCGCCTCGGAACGATCGGTCACGAGACCCTGGTGATGGCCGCCCGGGACGACGTGCTCGTGCCCTACACGCGCTCCGAGCGGCTGGCGGCGGCTTTGCCCAACGCCCGCCTCGCCCTCGCCACCGAGGGCGGCCACGCCCACAGCGTCACCCGGCCCGAGCCTTTCAACCGGGCGCTGCTGGATTTCCTCGGCCGGGCCTGAGGCGCCTCACGGCCGCAGGACCAGGAGCGGCAGCGCGACCGCGTCGACGGCGGCGGCCAGGACCGGGAGCAGCGCCGGCCAGCGCAGGGCCGCCGCCGTGCCGATCCGCCCCCGGGCGAAGGCCAGCACCAGCGGCGGCATCAGGGGCAGCAGGTCGCGCAGCTGCAGGTCGCGGGCGGTCCCGGCCGGGGCCAGGGCCTGTGGCAGGACCGTGAGCCACAGACCCATCAGGATGCAGCCCGCGAGCCAGATCCGCTCCGCGGACGGGGGCAGGGGGCCGCGCCGCAGGGCGAGGGGGGGCACCAGCAGGGCCGCGGCCCAGAGCCCGTAGAGGGGCCAGGGCAGCGGGACGGTCGGGGCCGGATCGGATCCGCCGACGGCGGGTGCCCCCAGGACGGCGGGCGCCCCGAGGAGGGCGGGCGACACGAGGAGGGCGGGCAGCAGCGCGAGGGCGGCGAGCGGCAGCCGCTCCCGGCCGAAGCGGGCGAGCCGCTCCGGCGGCGGGACCGGCACCAGCAGCATCCCGGCAAGCGGCGCGCAGGCCGGCCGCGCCAGCACCGCGAGGGCGATCGCCAGCGCCGCCCCCGCGAGGCGCCAGGGCCGGCCGCGGCCCGTCAGTGGCCGGGGCGTGAGCAGCGCCGCCGCGAGCGCCGTCAGCCCGAGGACCGGTCCGAGGACCAGCCCGTCCGGCTCGGACGCGGCCGCCAGGGCGGACGGCAGGCCGAGGAGCGCGAACAGGGCCTCCCGCCCCCGGACGGCCACCGACAGGGCGGTGACGCCCAGGGCCAGGAAGGCGGCGATGGCGACGCCCTGCCCGAGCCGGGCGGCACCCGCGGGGTCGAGGCCGAGCATCGTGCCGGTCCGCAGGCCGAGGGCGCCGGGGAGGAAGCGGCCGGCCGCGAGGGCGTGGCCCGCCGCGTCGGCAGGAACGCGCAGCGCCAGCGCGATGCAGACCGGCAGGCCGAGGCCGAGCAGGGCGAGGCTCCAGAACCGGGCGTCCCCGGCGACCGGGGGGCTCACCGTCGCGTCCGGGACGCGCCCGGGCGGCCTGGCAGGCGGCGCGAGAGGCGGCGCGACAGGCGGCCCTGCAGAAGGCCCGGCAGCAGGTCGGGCAGCGCCGCGGCCAGAAGCGCCGCGGCGCGCAGGACCTCCGCGGCCTCCCCGGTAGAGCGCCCGGTGGCGTGCCCAGGGGAGTGCCCGGTGGAGCGCCCGGTGGAGCGGCGGGCGAGCGCCAGGACGAGCCGCAGGGGGACCTGCGCGCCGAAGCTCGCGGCCGTGAGGGCGAGAGCCGCCGCGGCGCCGTGGTGTTTGCCGGCGTAGAGGATCTGGCTGCGCAGGAAGTAGAACAGCCGCCGCGCCCGCACCTGCCGCGTGGTGCCCTGGCCTTCGTGGCGGGCGGCCGCCCCGGCCACGTGCCGCACGGAGAAACCCGCCGCCCTGGCGCGGGCGCAGAGGTCGACATCCTCCCAGTACACGAAGAAGCGCGGGTCGAATCCGTCGAGGGCGGCGAACAGGTCGCGGCGGATCATCAGGAAGGCGCCCATCACCTGATCGACGGCTCGGTCTTCCTCGTGGTCCCAGTCGAGGAGGAAGTGCGGCCGCACGAGGCCCAGCCGGTCCAGCGCCAGGGCGCGGCCGAGGAGGCCGCGGGCGGAGGGGGCCCGGGCGCAGGAGCGCGCGGTCCGCCCGTCCGGATCGACGAGCCGCGCCCCGACGATCCCGGTCCGGGAATCGGCCGTCAGGGCGGCCCGGGCGAGGCCGAGGGCGTCGGCCGCGACCTGCGTGTCCGGGTTGAGGAACAGGATCGCGGGGGCATCGCCCGCGGCGGCGCCCTGGTTGCAGGCGAGGCCGAAGCCGAGATTCTCGGCGTTCCGGATCAGCCGGAGCGGGCGGGGCAGGGCGGGCAGGTCCTCGGTGGAGCCATCCGTCGAGGCGTTGTCGACCACCGTGACCTGCACGGAAGCGGCGTCCCGCCCGGCCGCGAGGCTCGCGAGGCAGGCGCGCAGCAGGGCGCCCCCGTTCCAGTTGACGATCACCACGTCGAGGGCAGGGCGGTCGGTCACGGCGGGTCTTTCGGTGGATCTTGCGGCGGATCTTGCGGCGGATCTTGCGGCGCGTCTTGCGGCAGGTCGTGCGGCGGACCGAGGCGCCCGAGGGCGCCGTCCCGGGCGGCCGCGAGGAGCCGCAGCACCACGGCGGGACGGAAGCCCGCATCCGCCCAGTAGAGCCCGGCCTGGAGCGGGAGATAGGCGAGCTGGGCGAGCTTCCAGCGGCGCGGCACGTGCGGCAGACGCCACGCGTAGACCGCGTTGCGCAGGTAGGTCGCCATCCGGAACAGGGGCTGGCGCGGCATCGTGACTCCGCAGGCGCGGATCACCCCGCCGCCGACCCGGTGCGGAATCGCGGCGTCGCGGGCGAGGTAGCAGCCGTGGCCGCGGCTCCAGGCGCGGAAGCACCATTCGAGCTCGACCCCGTCGATGAAGAAGTCGGCGCGGAACGGCCCGACCTGCGCGAACGCCGCGAGGTCGATGAGCGAGCCCGAGGTCGCCAGGAACTGCACCGGGGCGAGGCCGTCCCGCGCCGGAGCGCCGGGGCGGGGCGGGTAGGCGGGGGGCTTGTGGCCGGCGGCGGGCGCCGGGGCCGGTCCCACCACCGCCACCGGGCATCCGGCGCTCCGCAGCCGGTCCAGCGCCGCCAGCAGCGTCACGGCGAGGTCCGCGGGCGGCTCGGAATCCTGGTCGAGGAGCAGG
Organism: Methylobacterium sp. E-046; assembly: GCF_022829625.1. Lineage (NCBI taxonomy): Bacteria > Pseudomonadati > Pseudomonadota > Alphaproteobacteria > Hyphomicrobiales > Methylobacteriaceae > Methylobacterium > Methylobacterium sp. E-046. The sequence continues at coordinate 174,595 of NZ_JAKSYP010000277.1, forward strand.
AGGGTGTCGGCCCCCGCGTCGCGGGCGGCCCCGGCGATCCGGTTGAGCGCCTCGGCGATGCCGAGGTTCGTCCCCGCCGACAGCAGGGTCACGCCGGCCCGGGCGAGGCGTTCCGCCGCCTCGGCCGCGAGGCCGCCGTTGTCGAAGGCGATCACCGCGGCGAACCCGGACCCGGCCTGCGCCCGGACGCGCGCCACCTGGTCCGGATCCGGCCGGAACAGGGTGACCCCGAGGGCGAGGCGGCTCAGCCGCGGATCGGGCACCGGCCCGGGCCGCGCTCCGACCCCCACCCCGCCCCCCGCTTCGGGTCCCCGGCTCCTCACGCCTGCTCCACCGCGGCGGTCGCCGCCTCCAGGGCGGCCGTGACGGCGGCGGCCTGCTCGGCGCTCAGCGGGCCGCGGGCGAGCCGCATCTGCAGGGCGAGCTTCAGGCCCTCCTTGGCGCGCACGACCGAGGGCGGCGGGCCGTCGCCCCGGGCGGCCTCCGCCTCGGCCATGCGGGCCAGGATCGCCTCGAGGGTCGGGCGGTTGCCGTCCAGGAACGCCTGTCCCTCCGGGGTGAGCGTGTGCAGCCGCTTGGTGCCCTCCCCGGGGGTCACGGTCACGTGGCCGAGTTCCTCGAGGAGCGTGAGCGTCGGGTAGACCGTGCCGGGGCTCGGGCTGTAGGCGCCGCCGACCCGCTCCTCGATGGCCTTGATGATCTCGTAGCCGTGCCGGGGCTTCTCGGCGATGAGGTGGAGGATGACGAGGCGCAGGTCGCCGTGGGCGAAGAAGCGCGCCAGGTCGCCGCGGCCGCCGCGGCCGAACATCCGGCGGTCGCCCGGCCCGCGGCCGTGACGGCCGTGGGGACCGTGATGCCCGCGCGGATCGCCCCCCGGCGGACCGCTATGGGCGCGGAACCGGTAGGGGTCGAAGGGATCGGCCTGGACGCCATCGGGTGGATAGGCATGCATGGATGCGACTCGATTTCGATATGACGAAATTCTAGATATATCGAAACTGGATCGTCATCAAGGCCGGGGATCGCGGCCGGACCGTCCCGTCGGGGACCGGACCGGCGGCTCAGGGGACGATCCGGACGCGCGGCCCATGGTTTACGGGCTCCGCCGGTTCCGTTAGTGCGACGGGTAACCAGACCCATGCCCCTCTCGCGCCGCCTCGCGTCCCCGACGCTGCCCGCCAGCTGCCGCCCATGAACCGATCCGCGAACCGCGCGTCGACCGCGCCCGACCCGAGGGCGGCCGACCGAGGCCACGCCCCGTGATGGCCCGCGGCGAACGCTCCTGCGCAGAGGCCTGAGATGCGCCTCGGCTCCGACGGCACCGGCCGGACCTCCCCCCTGACGCAGCTCACGCGCCGCCTCGTCCGCCTGCGCGATCCGCTGGCGCGACCCGCGGCGCTGCACCGGTTCTGGGGCGGGACGGGGGCGTCGGACGGCCCGGAGCTCGAAGGGCGCCTGGTCGCCGCGCTGGCGCCGTACTTCGACGCGGATTTCTACGCGAGCTGGTACGGGATCACGGCCGATCCGGTGCGCGACTACCTCGTCCACGGCTGGCGCGAGGGCCGGGACCCGCGGCCCGACTTCTCCTCGGCCGCCTACCT
>NZ_JAKSYP010000103.1:0-454 GCF_022829625.1 Methylobacterium sp. E-046
CGCAGACCCGTTCCACTGGCACGTGGCCATCTTGGATGAGAATGGGACGGCCCTGGCTAAGGTCCCTTACCCATCCGATTTTGCGAGCGAAGCTTGAGGCCGAGCTGAGAAGTCCGGTTCCGCTCGCACCTTCAGTGCGTCTGGTGTGATACCCCTCCTGCTACCGTGCTTCTTACCGTAGCGCTGCCGTATTTTGCTGTGTCTTGCTGGGTCCTGCTGTCCTCGGTTGGACACAGCCGTCCTTGTTCTGTGCACACCTGTGCACCCTGGTGTGCGGACCGGCTTCCCGGGCGCGATCCGTGACTACGGGTGCCTTGGTCTGTAGGGCGATTACCCCGGCTGCTGCGCTCCTGTCCGATCCCGGTTCGGCACCGGTCGCGGCGGTTTTTGTCCCTCGACACATGCCCTACCGCCCGCCATCTTGACCCCGTGCTCGCGCAACACGGCCAGACCT
>NZ_JAKSYP010000105.1:0-361 GCF_022829625.1 Methylobacterium sp. E-046
AAAAAGAAGGCGATTTGGACTAACGACGAATAGGTTTACTGCGGCCTTAAAGTATGCAGTCTGTTCGGATGGGATCGTTAATGGAAAGCCGATCCACAATTTAGATCACTGTCGTTGCACTATCAGAAAGAGCCAAGACAGCCAGGTGAGCCGCCGAACATCAGCGTCGTCATGGCCTCGCCAGCAGCATGCACCTTCTCGGTCACCATCGACTGAATCGCGGCCCGGCCCTCGCGGCCGCCCCAGGCGAGGCGCACTAGCCGTAGCTCGATGACCCGCTGAGCCTCGATTGCGAGCATCAGCGACGAGAAAAAGGGATTGTACACGGCATACTCCGCACCGCTGCAGATGCGGCAGAGGT
>NZ_JAKSYP010000284.1:0-545 GCF_022829625.1 Methylobacterium sp. E-046
GGCATGAACTCCGGCAGATCATCGCCGGCCTGAGCGAGGGCGTGATCCTGGTCGAGCCCGACCAGACCATCGCCTACGCCAACGAGGCCGCCCTCGCGATGCACGGAGCCGGCAGCTTGGACGAGCTCGGGCCCACCGTCGACGATTATCGTCAGCGCTTCGCCCTGCGCTACCGCAACAACGTCACGCCGAACCAGTACCCCATCGAGCGCGTGGTGGCCGGGGAGCAGTTCCACGACGTCGTCGTCGAGGTGCGGCGCACCGACCGGCCCGAGCAGGATTTCGTCCACTCGCTCCGCAGCCTGGTCGCCACCGACCGCGACGGCAACCCAAGCTGCCTCGCCCTGATCCTCAAGGACGTCACCGACCAGTTCGAGGCCGAGGAGCGGTTCGAGGCGACCTTCAACGCCAATCCGGCGCCTGCGGTGATCACGCGGCTGTCCGATCTGCGCCACGTCAAGGTGAACACCGGCTTCCTGGAGATGACCGGCTTCACCCGCGATGCCGTGATCGGACGCAGCGTCTACGAGGTCGACGTGCTGGCC